>NZ_QUCG01000009.1:0-76446 GCF_003473645.1 Prevotella sp. AM23-5
CAATACTCTGTTAATTCTTATGTAATCGATTGAAAATGAGAGAGTTAATTAACGTAATATAACTAATAAAATTTGGTTAAGTGGCTGATTATCAGTAACTTTATAGTTCTCTAAGCTCAAAGTTATATGACATCAGAACCACTCAACCAATATACGGAAATATGCAGAGATGCTATCAAAAGTTCATCTGCAAAGTTAAGCAAAACTTTCGAGAGTCTACTCTTGGAAATACTTTTATTGTACATGACGATACAAAGAAAGATAAATTTCACTCAAATGGAGCGTTACGGCACCCATTGTGAGCAGACCTACAGAACGAACTTCAACCGTGGTCGTGCTAAATGCATAGACTGGGTGAAGTTCAACCTTGCCCTATGCCGACGTTACTTGAATATGGATGGTCTATTGGCTATAGCCATCGATCCGAGCTACATCAGCAAGTCGGGTAAGAAGACTCCGCATATCGGTACTTTCTGGTCCGGTTGTGCAAGTTCCATGAAGCATGGGCTTGAAATCATGGGGCTTGCACTTGTCGATGTCCATGCCAACAGTTGCATGATGCTGCGCGCCCATCAGACTCCATCTACTGGAGAATTGAAAATGCGTAACATGACTCTCGTGCAACATTACATAGCGGTCATCAAGCGTTATAAGAAGGATTTGTTGAAGGTCACCGATATTGTTGTCGCTGACGCTTTCTTCTCTATCCGTCCGTTTGTGGACGGAATCAAAGAGTGCGGTTTCCATCTTGTCAGCCGCTTCAGGGATACTGCGAGCCTATATTATGTGTATACGGGACCTCGTTCCAATAAGCCTGGACGTCCCAAGACACTTGACGGAAAAATCAACTACAAGAAACTTGACCTCACACGTATGGCAGAGTTGCATATTGAAGGACTTGAAGGCACAGCCTACACACTCATAGCCTATTCAAAGGCATTGAAGCAGAAAGTGCGCCTTGTCATTTGGGTTATGCCGAACGGAAAACACAAGCTTTTCTTCTCAACAAAGACATCCATGTCGGGTGAGGAAGTGTTGCGCACATACCGCTCAAGATTCCAAATAGAGTTTTGTTTTCGCGATGCAAAGCAATATACTGGTCTTACGCATTGCCAAGCAAGACACAAGAACCAGTTGGACTTTTCCTATAATGCATCATTCGCATCACAGAATGTTGCGAAAGTGATGATGAAGGAAAATGAATTGCCGTATTCCATGGCTTCTTTCAAGGAGATTATGGCAAGCACATACATCGCTAAATTAATTTTCAACAAGTGTCGGAGAATACCGAACCGAAAGTTAATTAGTCATACTATCAAAGAACTCTTTGGCTGGCAACGTAAAGCTGCTTAGCCATTATCTCAAATTTTAACGAACTATTGTTAAGAAACAAGGATGAGAAGATTAACTCTTTTACTTGTCTCTCTTGTATTGTTGTCTATCCAATCCGTATTGGCGCAGAGTTTCCGCGTCAAAGGTACCGTTGTGTCTGCTGAGGACAACGAACCGATGATTGGTGTGACGATTAAGCAAGAGGGTACATCAAATGGTGTGGTCACCGATATTGACGGTAACTATACCATCGAAATTAAAGGGGCTTCGAAAGCTACACTGGCATATTCGTATGTCGGATGTCTGACCCAGAAGCATGTAGTCAAAGAGCAGACAAACACGCTCAACATCACCCTTGCTCCTGATTCAAAGATGATGGACGAGGTTGTCGTTGTGGCGTATGGTGTGCGAAAGAAGGGAACCATTGCGGGTTCCGTGTCTGCTGTGAAGGCAGAAAAGATTGAGAATGTTCCAGCTGCCAGCTTCGATCAGGCTTTGCAGGGACAGAGTACAGGTTTGCAGGTCATCGCCTCTTCGGGTGAGCCAAGCAAGGCTGCCACTTTCCAGATCCGTGGTACCAACTCCATCAACTCTGGTAAGGCTCCGCTCTTTATTCTGGACGGTGTGCCTATCTCCAGCTCCGATTTCAATACCTTGAGTCCTAACGACATCGAGAGTATCTCGGTATTGAAAGACGCCTCTTCTACCTCTATCTATGGTGCCCGTGCGGCAAATGGTGTGGTGGTGATTACATCTAAGAGAGGTTTGGCGATGGATAAGGCGAAGATCACGCTCCGCGCACAGTATGGTTTTTCTGAATTGGCTCAGAACAACTGGAAGATGATGAACACCGACGAGCGTATCCAGTTTGAAAAGGAAGTTGGCTTGGATGCCGGTAAGGATTACAACCTCCTTTCAAAGGTGAATGTCAACTGGCTGGATGAGGTGTTCAACGACCGCGCTCCTCTGCAGAGCTACGAACTCTCTATCAACCGTGCTACCGACCGTTTGAATTATTATGTTTCGGGTGGTTTCTACGACCAGGATGGTATTGCGCAGAATTCAACCTTCCGCCGTTACAACATCCGCACCAATGCTGATGTCAAGGCTAGCAAGTGGTTGAAGGTAGGTACCAACACCATGGCTGCTTACGAGGAAGCTCAGCAGGCTGATGATGGTAGCTATACCACCGTGACTCCTATTTCTGCATGCCGCTTCATGTTGCCTTACTGGAATCCGTATGCCAAGGATGGCAGTCTGGCTTCGCTTGCAGCAGGCAACTGGGCTGGAACCAGTGAGAACCCTATCGTCTATATGGGCAAGAATCCTATCAGAAACAAGAAGTACAAGGTGCTCTCTACCATGTATGCCGAGGTTTATCCGATAGAGAATCTGACTATCCGTACTCAGTTTGGTGCCGATTTCACCCATTCTACAGCGTTCCTCCAGTCATTCCCTAGTCTCTCTTCCAACAATGGTCAGGGTACTGCGGCACGACAGAGCAGCGATGCCATCAACCTGACAGAGACTACCACCGCCAACTATCGCTTCAGTCTGAACGATATCCATGCGTTCAACGTGATGTTGGGTCAGGAGGCAGTAAGCTATCATTCAGAGGGATTCCAGGTATATTCCAAGGGTCAGACCAGTGATCTCCTGACCAACGTATCTTCTGGTACACGTGCCAGCCGTTGGGCAGATTCATCTTCTGATTACTCTTACCTATCGTTCTTCATGCGTGGCGAGTACAACTACAAGGAGCTTTACTACGCCGACTTCTCTCTGCGTAGCGATGCTTCTTCACGTTTCGGTAAGGATCATCGCTGGGGTACCTTCTGGTCACTCGGTTTCATGTACAATGTGAAATCTACCGATTGGCTGAAGGATGTAAAGTGGCTCAGCTCTGCTCAGCTTGCCGTAAGTACAGGTACATCGGGTAACTCTGAGATTCCAAACTATTATCACCTGGCTTTGGTTTCTGGTGGTGCCAACTACGATGATACTGCCGGCTTCTATCCATCACAGAGTGGTAACGAGGAATTGGGTTGGGAGTCAACATGGGCAAACAACTTCGCCCTCCGCTTGGGCTTCCTCGATAGAATCAACTTCAGCTTCGAGGCTTACTACAAGCGTACTTCCAATATGCTGATGCGCGTTCCTGAGTCTTATACCGTTACCGGCGAGGGCTATCGCTGGAAGAACGTAGGTGTGATGGCTAACAAGGGTATCGAGTTGAGTGCTGACGGTGATGTAATCCGTACCCGCGACTTCACCTGGAATGTAAGCGCTAACGTATCTTACAATCAGAACCGATTGAAGGAACTTTATAATGGTGTAACCGAGTATGTAAACTCAACCACCGGTTTGAAGTATGTGGTAGGTCACTCAGTAAGCGAGTTCTTCCTGAACCGTTATGCCGGTGTGAACCCTGCGAATGGTGAGCAGCTCTGGTATGATAAGGACGGCAACGTAACCAACGAGTTCCGTGAGAGCGACAAGGTGATGACAGGCAAGACATACGATGCACCTTGGATGGGTGGTTTCGGTACAAGCTTCCGTTGGAAAGGCTTGCAGCTTTCTGCCCAGTTCAGTTGGATTGGTACACGCTACGTCATCAACAACGACCGCTTCTTCGAGGAGAGTGGTGTAACCTTCGGAACAGCTTACAACCAGTCAAACCGTCTGTTGTACGACCGTTGGAAGCAGCCGGGCGATATTACCGACATCCCACGTTGGGGTGAGGTAACCCAACTCGACGACCGCTTCCTGGAGAACGCATCGTTCCTCCGAATGAAGAATCTCAGTCTGTCGTATTCGTTGCCACAGAGCTTGTTGCGCAAGACTAACTTCTTCTCTATGGTTCGCATCTACGGACAGGCACAGAACCTCTTCACCATTACCGGTTTCAACGGCTTGGACCCAGAGGTTTCATCCAATATTTACCAGGCGCAGTATCCAGCTTCACGCCAGTTTACCCTGGGTGTGGAACTGCAATTCTAAGCTAGAAAGGAGAAAACAAAATGAATATCAGAAATATAAAGACATACATCCTGTCGGGTATCCTGACCCTCTCGCTGTCTTCCTGTCTTGATAAATATCCAGAGGATTCCATCCGCATGGATGAGGCTATCAACAAGGTGGAAGATGTGGATAAGCTGGTGATCGGTATCTACGACAGTTTCAAGAGCAGCGCCTTGTATTCGGGCAATCTGACAATCCTGCCAGATTTGCAGGCAGACTTCGTGTTCTGTGTAAAGGGCTACTCTAATGCCTATGGCGATATCTATCGCTGGAAAGACATCAAGGCAACCAATACCGACATCGAATCGGTTTATGCCGACCTTTATGATGTAATCAACCGATGCAATTTCCTGCTCGACAATATTGAAAAGGTTAAGGCAGCAACCAATGATGACAAGCAGCTTGACAAGCTGGAGCAGTATGAGGGTGAAGCTTACTTTGCTCGTGCCCTGGCTTACTCAGAACTGATCAAGTGCTTCTGCAAGGCTTACGATAGCGATGAGCAGGCAGAGAAGGAACTCGGCGTAGTACTTACAGAGCACTACAAGGGTAATGAGGTTCAGAAGCGAGCTACCCTGAAGGAATCATACGAATTCGTATTGAGTGACCTCGATAAGGCTACTGAATATCTGAAGGTAGGTGATGACTTCACCGGAAGTCTCTACAACGAGATTTACTTCAATGAATATACCTGCCATGCCTTGCGTGCGCGCGTATCCTTATATATGCACAAGTACGACGATGCTATCAAGTATGCATCCAAGGTAATCGGCAGCAAGTTCTATACCCTGGAGAAGGCTTCTTCCAACACCTATTCCAGCCAGGTGAAGGATTACAAGTACATCTGGGCCTACGGTGATTCACGCGAGGCTATCTGGAAGGTTGGTTTCACGGTGAACAGTTATGGTGGTGCCCTGGGTACCATCTTCGATAACTACAACTACGTAACTTATCGTCCAGACTATGTGCCTGAAACTTGGGTTATCAATTCATTCGACAGCAACGACCTTCGTGCCGCAGCCATCTTCACTACTCGTGTAACAGGTTATGAGCACGGCTTGCAGTGGCCTCTGTTGAGCAAGTATTTCGGTGATGCCACTTTCTTGAGCAACAACATCCTTCACGTTCACCAGCCAATGGTATTCCGCCTTGCCGAGCAGTATCTGATCCGTGCCGAGGCTTATGCGATGAAGAAGGACTACACCAAGGCAGGTAAGGATATCTCAACCCTGCGCACCGCCCGCTACTCTTCTTATGGTGGTAACACCTCTTTGAGCGAGAGCAATGCCTTGACCGTTATCGAGTCGGAGCGAGTAAAGGAACTCTATATGGAAGGCTTCCGCCTGAACGACCTCAAGCGCTGGCACAAGGGGTTCGCCCGCAAGGTGAGCGACCAGCCTGCAGCCAACTTCGTACAGAGCAGCCTGAAGGTAGAAAAGGACGACCCACTCTTCGTATGGCCTATCCCACAGCATGAGCTGGAGGCACCGGGTTCGGAGATTGAGCCTAATGAAAGTAACAAATAAAATAAGGAGACGATCATGAAGAAAATAATGATGGGATGTTTGGCAGCCGTGGCTGTACTCATCGCTCTTGCGAGCTGTTCGCAGGATTATACCACCTATTCGGGTCCAAGTCATATCATGTTCTCTGATACGCTCTATCAGTATGCCGTGCAGGAAACCAACGAGGTTTTCAATGTTCCTGTTTCGGCTACCGAGAAGGTTGATTACGACCGCACCTTCGGCGTGGAGGTTGTAGATAAGCAGAGCAATGCCATCGAGGGACAGCACTATCGCATCCTCAACAACACCGTTACGATCAAGGCGGGAGAGATGGTAGGAAACGTGCAGGTGCAGGGTATCTATGAGAATATCGGAAAGACCGACTCTCTGGGCTTCACCCTGAAGCTGGTGATTCCGGAGAAGTATAACTGGACAGAGCTTTACAAGGACTACACCCACGTGGTGATGCAGAAGTCTTGTCCTTTCGATATCCACAACTTCTCTGGCTGGTGCATGGTAACATCTACCTTCTACAACCAGTACTTGAACAACATAACCAACCGTCTGATCAAGACCGAGGTAGTGGAAGGCGAGGAGAATACCGTGCTGCTGAAGGATGTTTACTACAAGGGCTACAACCTGAAGTTGAAGTTCAATACCAATAACATCCTGGAGCCAAAGGTAGAGATGGACGACCAGATAGCTGGTGAGACCGGTGAGGCGTTCGGCACCATCTATGGAGATGGCAAGTTGCGCATCAGCCAGCCATCTTTCTACACCTCTTATTATAATACCTGCCAGAACTATGTATTGCAGTATGTCACCATGAGTGTTGACAACAAGGATGGTTCATCCTTCGGCACCGTGGGCACCTTCATCACCATGTATGAATGGATCAGCGATGCAGAGGCAGAGAAATTAAAAGAACAAGGATATTAAAAACAGAATAAAGTAAAATGAAAACATTGATTTCAAAATATTGGCTCGTACTCATGGCGCTGGTTTCAGTGACCCTGTTCACCGCTTGTTCCAGCGATGACGACGATGCCGTAAACCCTGTGTTCCCACAGGTACAGACTATCGCAGGTGCAGCTGGCGACGAGTTGGACTTCACCTTCGATGCCAACGAGAACTGGAGCCTCGCTTCTTCTGCCATCTGGTGTAAGCTGGCGCAGGGCGAGAATGCTGATGCCTTCGTGCTCAATGGTACAGCAGGCAAGCAGACCATTAAGGTAAAGATTACGGCAGATGATGCCAGCAAGGATATGAGCGTGGCTCAGCTCTTCCTGACCATGGGTGGTCAGAAGGTTGCCATTGCTGAGGTAAAGCGTTCGGCTGCCGGCTATGAGCTCAAGGTTTACGATGAGTTGGGCAACGATATCACCGAGACAGGTATTACCGTTGGTTACAAGGATATCGCAGGTCAGCCTATCTACAACAAGTTCTCTGTCAAGGCAAACTATCGTTTTGCTGTTACCAACACTCCTGCCTGGGTAGAGTTGGAGGGCGGCTTCCTGGTAGGTACACCTAACAAGCCAGCCGTAGGCGGTGCTGCCTTCAAGGAGAACCAGGGCGTGAGCGCCAAGTATGCCATTGCCAAGGATGCCAACTACACCGTTACCTTCTCTTCAGAGGATGGCAAGGCTGCCGTTACCGTACCGGTTATCTATAATGGTATGACCACCAATACTATGGATGTTACATATCCTACCGCTTCACAGTGGGCAGTATGGAATGTATCTCTGGATGGCAAGGTATTCACCCAGAACGGTTCAAGCCTGAATGGCGAGACCACCAATGCGTTTACTTTCCACAACTTCGTTCCTTTCACCCTCAAGACCTTTGGTGATGCTTATCAGCTGGTAGTCTTCGAGAACAAGGAGAATGGTTTGTTCGAGGATGCTTCCGGCGCTGTTAAGTTGCTGGGCGAGAAGGGTGATGTGAAGCTCACAGTCGCTCCATTGGGCAGCGGAAGCCGTGAGTTCCTGGTCTATGCATTGCCACAGAGCGTATTCGAGAGTCTGGAGAATGGACTCGACGGAATGCTGGAGGATGACTTCATGACCGTGAAGAGTGATTACGACCGTTACTTCCTGATGGACATCGTACAGAAGGAGGACAAGAAGGGTGAGTCTGCAGTTACTGCTCCTATCGTAACCAGCATGGGTATGGAGGCAGATTGCGCCTTGACAAGCAATGAAGACTATAAGATGTATGCCGAGGGCTTCTTCAACTATACTGGCAACGAGGTATTCGAGTCAACTGTTTATGGTGGCTATGTAGCCATCTATCCACAGATCGACGGATGGGATCCTACAGCTGGAGCAAAAGTAGTCATTTACGATGGTACAGGAAACTCTGTTGAAAACTATGAGCCAGGACAGGACGAGAAGGGCATCTATGTAGGAATGAACGTAGATGGACTCAAGTTCCCTATCTTCGCAGGATTCAACGATGCCCAGGGCGCTTGCAAGCGTGTAGTCTTTATCAATAATATGGGATTTAGAAGCAAGAGAAAGTAATGAAGAAATTCAAAAGATATAGCAAGGCATTCCTGTTGCTCCTGGTTACAATGATGACCCTGGTAGTGACAAGCTGCTCCGACGATAACACCGAGGGCTGGGACGGCACATACGGTTATGTGCAGTTCATGCTCTCCAAGAAGGTTTCGTCGAGAGCCACCCGTGCTGCTGCCATCGATAAGCTTGAGAAGCTCGGCGATGCCAAGAAGATCAAGGTGGTGATGGAGCATGACGGTACAACCGTATCGCAGACATTGTCGCTCAATGCCTACAATGCCGAGAATGCGGAGTATGGATTGAGAAGTGATAAGCTGCAGCTGGCATCAGGTTCTTACACCATCATCGGTTTCTATCTCTATGATGCCGTAGATGAGGAGCTGCTTGCCTCTTCTGCAGGCGAGACCTTCACCGTTGTGGGAGGCGGCTTGACCAAGCAGGACCTGATGGTGGAGACCGTAGAGCGTGGTAAGGTGCAGTTCGACCTCATCAAGCAGTGGGAGAAGACCCGTGCCGGAAAACAGGAGTATCTCTTCTCCAGCATCCGCATGATTGATGTGAGCGTAACCAACCTCTTCACCCGTGAAACCTTCACCTTCGCCAACCTGAAGGTGAAATACAAGGAGGGAAGCAAGGAGAATCAGAATCCGGACAACGAAGACGATAAGTATATGGATGTGGCTACTGCCCATTGCGATTCTACCGTATGGCTCCCGGCAGGTACCTATCAGGTTACCTCTTATACTACATACGGCAAGACCGGCGCGGTGAAGACTACCTACGAGACTCAGCCGGTAAAGGGCGAGGCTTTCGTGGTTACCGACAACAAGCTTACCGACAATGCACAGGTGCCTATCCTCCTCTCAGAGACCAAGGAATACATCAAGGACTACAAGGCATTGAAGGCTATCTGGGAATCTCTGCAGGGCAAGGACTGGAGTTTCTATGGTGATGCTACCTTCCACGGTGCTAACTGGAACTTCAACAAGGAACTCGATATGTGGGGTGAGCAGCCTGGCGTTACGCTTAACAGCAATGGCCGCATCATCGGTCTGGTCATCGCTGGCTTCGGTGCCAAGGGTATCGTGCCTGATGCCATCGGTCAGCTGACAGAACTCCAGGTGTTGAACTTCGGTTCGCACGACGAGAAGATTGGTGCCAACCTCTTCTCCGCCTACGATGCCAGCAAGTTGAGTGCCGCTCATAAGATGGCAATGCGTCATGATTATGAGAATAAGTTTCTGAAGTATGACCCACGTGCCCACATGTCGGAGATGATCGTGGAGAGTTTCAACTCTGATAGCAAGAATGCCAAGAACTTCATCAAGAAGGATTCCAGAATCCAGCTGAAGGATGCCCAGATTGGTTTGACCACCAATAAGATTACAGGTATTTCGAAGGCAATCTATCGTCTGACCAAGATGCAGCAGTTCTATATTGGTAACTCACCAATCACTGCGGATGAGGTTTGTACCAAGTTCTACGATGATGAGAATTCTGAGTACCATCGCTTTGCCGAGGAATATACCGAGGAGGCATGGGACAAGATGACCACTCTCACCGACCTGGAGCTTTACAACTGTCCTAAGCTGACCCGCCTGCCGGATGTGTACTACAATCTGCCGAATATCCAGGCGTTCAATCTGGCACGTAACAAGGGTATCAAGGCAGCTCAGCTGCGTGACGACTGGGAACAGATGGCAACCAGCAAGATAGGTAAGACCCTGCAGATTCTCTATCTGAGCTATAACAACCTGGAAGAGTTCCCTGCCACATGGGCACTCCGCAACATGGTGAAGCTGGGCTTGCTCGACCTTGCCAACAACAATATCAAGAAGGTACATCCATTCACCAGGGAGGTTATGCTTTCATCACTCTATCTCAACAATAACCAGATAGAGGAGATTCCTGCCAACCTGTGCGGTTTCTCAGAGAATACCGAGAGTCTGAACTTCTCTTATAACAAGTTGAAGAAGATCCCGAACATCTTTGATGCAAGCTCTGTACACGTGATGGGTTCTGTAGATTTCTCCAACAATGAGATTTCTGGTGTGGATGACGCAGGCGGTTACAAGGGTATCAATGCCTCAACCGTATCGCTTGCCAACAACAAGTTCAGCAAGTTCCCTTCAGAGCTGATTGCTGCCGGTTCGCCAATCATCACCCTCGATCTGAGCGGCAACCAGATGACCAGTATCCCTAAGGGTTCTATCAAGGGTAAGTATGCTTATCTCTTGCAGGTGATGGACTTCCGCTTCAACAAGTTGACAGCTCTCTCTAACGACTTCTTGAGCGATAACATGCCATATATCACCAACATCGACCTGAGCTACAACTGCTTCAGCGAGGTTCCTACCCAGCCATTGAACAGTGCCAACCTGCGTGCGTTCGGTATCAACCATCAGCGCGATGCCCAGGGCAACCGTCCTCTCCGCACATGGCCAACAGGTATCACCAAGTGCCCAAGCCTGATTCAGTTCCAGATTGGTTCCAACGATATCCGTAAGGTGGATGAGACATTGACCTCTCACATGTATATCCTGAACATCTCAGACAACCCTAACATCTCTATTGATGTAACCAGTGTCTGCGCATACATCAAGGCAGGTTTGTACAAGTTGTTCTATGACAAGACCCAGGACATTCGTGGCTGCGATGCATTGGATCTCGAAAATTAAACTATAAGGAAGTAAGATAATATGAAATATATTAAGAAACTTACATGGCTTCTCGTTCTCGGTGCCGGTCTGATGACCGCATCCTGCAGCGACAATGATGATGTGGAAATCCCTGGTGGACTCGCCATCGACAAGGAGCAGATAGAAATAGGAGCTGAGGGCGGAAGCGAACAGCTCGCCATTGCTGCCTCTCAGAACTGGGTGGGCAGCGTGGTTGAGCCTTGGCTGATGCTGACTCCTGCCAACGGTGTGGGTTCTACCACTGCTACGGTAATCGTAGATTCTACCTTGACCAATGGCCGCCGTACCACCGACATCGCCTTCATCGGCGATAACGGTCAGCGCCGTACCATCTCGGTCGTACAGTTTGGTTATGGCAAGCAGATAGACATCAAGGACCCTGTTGTGGAAATCGGTAACTCCGGCTCATACGATGAGCGTGCTTTCGAAAGTCTGATTTCTGCCAATGTGGAATGCAAGATCGGAAGCATCGAGTATTCCTTCGAGGGCGATATGACGGATGCCGAGAAGGCGGAGAACGAAAGTGAGCGTGAAGGATGGCTCCTGAACGCCAAGAACGAGGATAAGCTGACCGGTACCAACCTGGGTATCGTGCTCGACCGCAAGGCGCGTCCTCGCAGCGTGAAGTTCAAGTTCCGTTGGAATATGAACATCGTTCCTGCTGTGCGTGTGGCTAAGGTTCATCTCGTTCCTGTGAATGCAGATGATGAGCTGGTGGATGCTGACGGCAACAAGACGGATGATGTGATCCTTACCGTTCGCCAGGCTGCGGCTCCGAAGATAGAGGATACCCGTGCCGGTGACTCTCTCTCGGTCATCATGATCAACCAGAAGCTCAACAGTATGGCTACTTACGATACAAGCGACAACATGCGCAACTGGAGCAGCGTAACCCTCTGGGAGGCTACCGATGCCTTCGTGAAGCAGCACCCTGAGGCTGTGGGGCGTGTGCGCAGCGTGAAGTTCAGCATGCTGAATCTCAAGCCGGGCGAGACGCTTCCTAAGGAGGTGAAGAACCTGAAGTACCTGGAGAGCTTCTCTGTGGCAAGTAATGACAACAACCAGATTCGCGAGATGCAACTCGGCGAGGACATCTGCGAGCTGGCTTATCTCAAGCATCTTACCGTACAGGCGTTCGGACTGGTTAAGTTGCCTGCGGGCTTCAAGAAGTTGGGTAAGTCACTGGAGAGTCTCAATCTGGTAAGTAACAACTTCAACAGATTGTCGGATATCACCAAGGTGGTGAATGCCCAGAACTTCCCTCACCTCACAGAGCTGATTCTCTATGCCCAGCGCCGTTCCGATGTCTGCATCAATATGAGCGGCTTGAACAAGAATAGCGACGGCAACTATATCTACAATACTTATCCTATCGGTATGTATGGTAATATCAGCAGCGAATATTCTGAGCGCCAGGCATTCCTCTCGCTTCTTACCTGGGACAACCTGAGAGCCCTAGAGCTTTCTTACTGTTTCCTGGAGGGTGAACTTCCTACCGATGAGGAGATGGACGAGGCCTTGGAGGCTGCCGGAAAGCCTACACGCTATACGGCTGCCGACTTCTCTACCAACAAGGCAGAATGGCAGGATAAGCTGGTGGGTGATACCTGCAAGTGGTTGCTCTCTAAGTGGAACAACCCTGTAACCTGCAAGCAGAAGGATGGCACCATCGTTTACAAGGATGTCTATCCGATGTCTGTGCCACGCGTGTTGCCTAAGTGTCGCTCTTTGGCACTCAACCTCAACTTCTTCACGGGTGCGGTGCCTAAGTGGATTCTGTTCCACCCTCGCATGGTGCTGTGGAGCCCTGCCACCATGGTATTCAACCAGACGGAGCGTGGTTTCAACACAGAAGGTAAGGCTGCCGGATTCTCCAATATGGCAGAGGATACCTATAGCGCAGCGTACTACTATGGATCTAAGGATCCAGGTTCCAAGTGGGAAGTGAAAGGCGTAGCTTATCCATTGTACTACCGTGCCTACGTGGCTGCCGGAGATGAATCTGGCGAAGAGGCACTTGCCAAGTACAAGAGAAGTAGAAAAGTAAGTAGATAATTAATATAGAAGCAAACAATGAAGAAAAAGTTTTTCTATATAGCAATGGTCGCTTTGGCATTGACAGGCTGTTCTGACAGCCTGTCAACCATCGACTCTTCTGAGGGCAAGGCAGACATCACCATCCCTTCTGATGCAGAGGCTGGTGAGTTGCTCATCAAGTTTGCCCCAGAGATGAGCAGCATTCTCGACCAGGCGCAAATGAGCAAGACTCGTTCTGGCAAGGCTACCCGTTCGGGTATTCCTTCTACCGACGAGGTGCTCGACATCCTGGGAAGCTACAGCTTCGAGCGTGTCTTCCCTGTTGATGCAAACACCGAGGCTAGAACCCGTGAGGCGGGACTCCACCTCTGGTACACCGTGAAGTTTGACAAGAGCACCGACCTGAAGGCTGCCGCTGAGCGCCTGAAGCAGTTGGGCGAAGTTACCAAGGTGCAGACCAATGGTCGCATCAAGCGTGCCTACAATACCGATAGCAAGCGCATCTATCTCAGCGACAAGGCGCTTCAGCAGAAGGCAACCCGTGCGGCTGCATCTGGTGAGCCTAACGACCCAGGCTTCGCTTATCAGTGGCACTATCGCAATCTGGGCGCCGGCAACTATGGCTTCGAGAATCTCAACGATAATCAGGCTGGTGCTGAGGCTGGATGTGATGTGAATGCCGTTGAGGCTTGGAAAACCTGCGTAGGCGATCCTTCCATCATCGTGGCTGTGCTCGACGAGGGCGTGATGTACACTCACCCTGACTTGGCGCCTAACATGTGGTGCAACCCGGGAGAAACTTCCCAGGGTGCGAAGGCTGATGGCGACGGAAATGGTTATGAGGGCGACCTTCACGGATATAACTTCGTAGAGGAGAGCGGAAACATCACCTGGTCGGATGCCAATGATTCTGGTCATGGTACCCACGTAGCTGGAACCATCGCTGCTGCCAACAACAATGGTATCGGCGTGAGCGGTGTGGCTGGTGGTGACGGTACTCCAAACTCCGGTGTCAAGATTATGTCTTGCCAGATCTTCTCCGGTCAGAACAGTGTTACCTTGGCAGGCGAGGCGAGAGCCATCAAGTATGCTGCCGATAATGGTGCAGTCATCCTGCAGTGCAGCTGGGGTTACAACTCTTCTGAGAGTAGCGAGCTGAGTGGTTACACTCCTGGACCTGCTACCGAGAAGGAATGGGCTGAGACCTATCCGCTGGAGAAGGAAGCACTGGATTACTTCATCAACAATGCAGGTTCGCCAAATGGTGTAATCGATGGCGGTATTGCTGTCTTTGCTGCCGGTAACGAGTATGCGGGCAATCCTGCATTCCCTGGTGCTTACTCCAAGTGTGTGAGTGTAGCGTCGCTGGCTGCCGATTATACTCCTGCCTGCTATACCGACTTCGGTTCGCTCGTAACCTTGAGTGCTCCGGGCGGTGACCTGGAATACTATGGTAAGATTGGTGAGACTGAGGATGAATATTGGGCTGAGACTGGTGAACAGAAGGGTGCCGTGCTCTCTACTTTGGTAAAGAACGGTCAGCCTGCATACGGTTATATGGAGGGAACCTCTATGGCTTGTCCTCACGTATCGGGTGTGGCTGCCTTGGGTCTATCCTATGCTGTCAAGCAGAACCGACACTATCGTGCTGCCGACTTCATCTCCCTGATGAAGAAATCGGTGAAGGATCTGGATAGCCATTATCAGAATGGTGCTACCAAGACTTATTACATGAACCATACCACCGTGGGTGCTTCGCCTGAGACCATCGAGCTTTCCAAGTATATCGGCAAGATGGGTGCGGGTCTGATTGATGCGGCTCAGCTCTTGAACGGCATCCAGAACAAGGAACTCAGTTCGGAGATGAAGCTGCCTAATATGTATGTGGGTATCGAGAAGACTACTTCTCTCAACCTTGCTGCTTATTTCGCAGGTCAGACCGAGGGCTACTCCTGCTCGGTTGCCAATACCAGCGTGGCTTCTGCTACCGTAGATGGCAAGATGCTCACTGTGAAGGGTCTCGCTGCGGGTAGTACATCGCTCACCGTAACTGCTGCCGACGGTACCAGCCAGACTGTGACAGTAACTGTTCGTAAGAGCGCCGGTAACAACGGTTGGATGTAATCGGAGAGAGAGTTTGATAAAAAGGATTACTATATAATAAGGTATAAAGGATATGAAGAAATTTGCTTTCATGATGTCGCTGTTTCAGGCTTCGGTTCAGACTGTGCTGATGGCTTTTCTTTTGGCTTTGCCAACAGTGGCGAATGCCCAGAAGGAATTGCTGAAGTTTGAACATCCGCTTATCGATGCTGGTACGATGACCGAGGACGATGCACCTCGCACCTTTACCTTCGTGGGTAAGAATGTGAGCAAGAAGATACTGCACCTCACACAGGTGAGAACCACCTGTGGATGTACCAGTTCTTATGTGAAGGGCGATGTGATGAAGCCAGGTGATACCTGTCAGGTACAGATTACTTTCACCCCGAATCGCTATCCGGGCACTATCAATACGGGGGCTTTCCTCTATCTGAAAGAGGTGGAGGGCCAGCCTGTGGTGAAGCTTGCCTTGACGGGCAGGGTGCTGCCGGGAGCCGATATGTGGGCTCGCTATCCGCATAAGATGGGAACGCTGCGGCTGAAGCAGGCGAAGGCAAGTATCACGGAGGTGAAGCCAGGCACGCAGCCATCGGCTCGCATCCTCTGCGGCAACAGTGGCGAGAAGGCGCTTCGCATCTCCAGTTTGCTTCTTCCTCCATACGCCCGGCTAACTACCGAGCCGGAGGTGCTGGAGCCGGGTGATGAGGCAGACCTCGTTATCACCATCCTTGCGGATAAGATTCCTGCAACGATGCCTGAAACCTTCACCTTTCCTGTTATTCTGGAGGGGCTGGATGCCCGTCCGTCCGACAGGACCATACAGGTAAGTGTATCTCGTTTAAAGTAATCCATTCATTCATAAACAAGAAAAGATAAAGACAATGAAATATTTAAAGAAACTCTTCACCCTCTTGGTGATTGCCTTGTTTGCCTGCGGCTTTGCAGCCTGCAGCAGCGATGATGAGGAACCGGAGGAGCCTGCACTGGAGGTGACTCCTGCCAATCTTCATGGCACATGGAAGTTGGTGGAGTGGAACAATGGTGAGCAGGTGCCTGAGGGTACTTACTGCTACATCGTGTTCAACCGCAAGGAGCAGACTTTCGAGATGTATCAGAAGTTTGACAGTATGTATGGCCGCCACATTACGGGTTCGTTTGCCATCAAGAACGATCCTTACCAGGGCTACATCATCAGCGGAAGCTATGATTACGGCATGGGCGACTGGAACCAGAGCTATCTCGTAACCCGCCTTCTGGCTTCGGGTTCGATGATCTGGACCGGCAAGGATGATGCCACCGATGTCTGCCGTTACGAGCGTTGCAGCGAGGTGCCAGCCGAGGTTATCAAAGAATCGAAAGACCTTACAGAATAAAGCCTGTCTGGTGCTCCGGGGGAATCTATCATAAATTCTTCCCCAAGCGCCCTGAAAGGGCAGAAGCTCTTAGCCCAGGGCAGCGCCCTGGGGAACAAGCACTCGGCAAAGTCGCCCTGTAAGGGCAAAAGCATAATTCAAAGAGCGAATAATCAGCAAACCATGCTGATTATTCGCTCTTTTTTTGTATCTTTGCCCTCGAACTTTTCTTCACTCTCAAATGTAGAGGATAGGTTCGAGGAATAAAGTATAAGGATTAAAGTTCAAACGATATGTTGCCAATATTAACGATTACAGGTTCCGACAGCACCGGTGGCTCTGGTGTGCAGGCGGATATCAAGACGATATTCGAATTGGGAGGTTATGCCGTTTCGGCGATAACCAGCATCACCGTGCAGAATACCCTGGGTATCCAGGAGTTCTTCGATATTCCTGCCGAGATTGTTTCCGGACAGATAGAGGCAATCATGAACGATATGCAACCCAACATCGTGAAGGTGGGAATGATACGCAAGGTTGAGACGCTGAATGTGCTCATCGATGCCTTGACCAAGTATCGTCCCGAACACATCATCTATGCACCTTCCATCTGGTCGAGCCAGGGCGATGCGCTGATGACCGAGGATGTGGTGAGCCAGATCAAATACCGTCTGCTGCCGCTCTGCTCGGTAGTTGTGGCGAGAAAGAAGGAGAGCGATATCATTCTTCAGAACTCCCGACTTCTGGAGCTTGCCGAGAAGCAGGGGCTCAGGATTTACCGGCTCGATAATGCCAATTCGCATGGTCTCATCAACCGCTTCTCTTCTGCCCTTGCCATCTATCTGAATCAGGGCAAGAAGATGGAGGAAGCGTTGGCGATGGCGCAGGATTTCATCAATATAGAACTGGCTAGGGAGAGTAATCTGCAGGGTAGGAGTTCCGAACTTTACAATCAGTTTATCTCGCAGGTGAATAACTTCTGCCGCACCTATAGCGATGTGCATTTCTATGCCGACCAGCTGAATGTGAGTGGCCGCTATCTGGCGCAGGTTACCCGCCGCATCTCCGGCAAGACGCCGAAGGCAATCATCGATGAATACATCGTGAAGGAGATAGAGCGCGAGCTTTCTACCACCACGCATACGGTGCAGGAGATAGCCAATACCTTCGGCTTCTCATCGCAGGCTCATCTCACCAAGTTCTTCAAGAAGATGAAAGGGGTCACTCCTTCTGCTTTCAGGCAGAAAGGCTGAAAACAGGTGGCTTTTGACCAAAAAGTTAAAATAATTAAGTTAAATGAGGAATACGGACAAATTGAATTTGTCCGGCTCTTTTGTCCAGGTGCTTGTAAATGGTTAAATATTAGTAATTTATAAGCTACCGGACAATTTGCCCGGACAAATTCAATTTGTCCGTGTTATTTTTTCTTTGCTTTTTAACTCTATGTTTTTCTTCTCGGAACTCATAGACTTAGGAGCCATAAAACTATGAGTTGTTTTTGTTCAAAACTGCGAATGAAAGCTATTGAGCCAAGTTTAAGCGGATTTTCCATAATCGAATTTTTTCGTAACGAAACTTTTCGCAAAGATATGAAAAAATAAAGATGCTCAGATGATAAAACCCTTAAATTATTATTGTTTAATAGTTTTCGGATAGAAAGTCAAGGTTTTACCTATTTATATAAGTTTTAAAGGAAAGCTTCCTGTAGATTGCTCTTTGCCGCTCAATCTGTGTAGAGCTTTGCATATTTAGGAATATGGCTTATACTTTTGCGTATCTCTCTTTATACAAAATGACTCAATGTTTGTAGAAAATGGAACTTTTTTCTGCTGTTTCGACGAAAAGTGTTTCCTTTGCAGTCATAAATAGATAAAATTAAAAGAATTATGGCAGAAAATAGACAAGAATTGAACCGCAACTTGGCTCAGATGCTCAAGGGTGGTGTGATCATGGACGTAACAACTCCTGAACAGGCAAGAATCGCAGAGGCAGCAGGTGCATGCGCAGTAATGGCTTTGGAACGTATTCCAGCTGATATCCGTGCAGCAGGTGGTGTTTCACGTATGAGCGACCCTAAGATGATCAAGGGTATTCAGGAGGCTGTTTCTATCCCTGTAATGGCTAAGTGCCGCATCGGTCACTTCGCTGAGGCTCAGATTCTTCAGGCTATCGAAATCGACTATATCGACGAGAGCGAGGTGCTCTCTCCAGCAGATAACGTTTATCACATTGACAAGACTCAGTTTGACGTGCCATTCGTTTGTGGTGCCAAGAACCTGGGCGAGGCGCTCCGCCGTATCGCTGAGGGTGCTACCATGATCCGTACCAAGGGTGAGCCTGGAACAGGTGATGTGGTTCAGGCTGTTACCCACATGCGTATGATGCAGAGCGAAATCCGCCGCCTGGTTTCTATGAGCGAGGATGAACTTTATGAGGCTGCCAAGCAGTTGCAGGCTCCTTACGACCTGGTGAAGTATGTTCACGAGAACGGTAAGTTGCCAGTGGTTAACTTCGCTGCCGGTGGTGTGGCTACTCCAGCTGATGCTGCCCTGATGATGCAGCTCGGTGCCGAGGGTGTATTCGTAGGCTCTGGTATCTTCAAGAGCGGTAACCCTGCTAAGCGTGCACAGGCTATCGTGAAGGCTGTTACCAACTACAACGACCCTAAGATGCTGGCTGAGTTGAGCGAGGACCTCGGTGAGGCTATGGTTGGTATCAACGAGCAGGAGATTGCCTTGTTGATGGCAGAAAGAGGTAAGTAATAATAAATAAGATAACGGATAAAGGCCCCTCCTGAACAAGAAGGGGCTTTTATATTAGATAAGTATGTTATGAGAATAGCAGTTTTAGCTTTACAAGGCGCTTTTGCTGAGCACAGACAGAAGTTGGCTCAGCTGGGCGTGGATAGTTTCGAGGTTCGCCAATTGAAGGACTGGGACCAGCCGAAGGATGGCTTGATTATTCCGGGTGGTGAGAGTACCACCCAGGCGAAGCTCTTGAATGAACTGGGATTGATGGAGCCAGTGAAGGAGGCGATTGCTGCCGGTTTGCCAGTTTATGGTACTTGTGCCGGCTTGATTCTTCTTGCCAAGAAGATTGAGGGTGAGCCTAGTCAGCGCATTGCTTCGATGGACATCACGGCTTTGAGAAATGCCTACGGTCGCCAGTTGGGCAGTTTCTACATTGAGGCTCCGATGAAGGGCATCAAGGGCAACATCCCAATGACTTTCATTCGTGCCCCATATATTAAAGAGGTGTGGGGAGATGCCGAGGTCTTGGCGGAAGTAGATGGTAAGATTGTGGCTGCCCGCCAGGGTAACCAGCTGGTTACAGCCTTTCATCCGGAATTAAACGAAAGTCTGGAAATTCATAAGTATTTCCTGGAGATGTGCAGGAAATAAGAGTAGGGCATAGTTCAGTACCGACACGTCCTGAACAAAAACTTTTCCCAGCACACCCTGAAAGGGCAAAAGCTTCATATATACAAAGCTTTTGCCCTTTCAGGGCGACTTCTTGTATCTATCATATACCCAGGGCGTTGCCCTGGGCTAAGAGCTTTTGCCCTTTCAGGGCGTGCCGGGCAAGTTTTGCTTCAGGATATACCTAAAAACTATAACAACTCAGGGAGCTGGAAGAGCTTCACACTGTTGCTGCCCTTGATGAGGATGTAATGGTCGTGAGGCTGGTTCGCCTTGAGCGCTTCCTTCACTTCCTCTACATTCTGGAACTTGCGGTAGCTGCATGGAATATCCTTGAACTCATCGCCTACCAACCATACATTCTCCAGACCGGCTGCCTGCAACTGATCTACTACCTTCTGGTGCTCCTCGTGGCTCACTTCGCCGAGCTCGCCCATCTGTCCGAGAATCGCCATCTTGTGAGGCACATCCATCACGCGGAAGTTCTCGATGGCGGCTGCCATGCTCGATGGGTTGGCATTGTAGGCATCTACCACCAGCTTGTTGTGCGCCGTCTCTTCCAACTGTGAACGATTGTTGCTTGGGATGTAATTCTCCAGAGCGTGATCTATCTGCTGAGGCTTCACGTCGAAATGAAGACCGATGGTGATGGCGGCAAGCATATTGTCGATGTTGTAGGAGCCGATGAGATGAGTCTGAACCTCATGCCAGTCGAAACTTTCTGTGCGCCAGCGGAACTTCAGGAATGGAGCGCAGGAGATGACTTCTCCCCATACATCGCAGTTTTCGTCCTTGCCGTAGGTGATGAGGCGGTTGATGTTGCGCTGCTCTGCCATCTGCATCAGGTGCTCGTTATCTGCATTGATGAAGACGAGGGCATCGTTGGTAGCGAGGTAATCATAGAGTTCTCCCTTGGTCTTCTTCACGCCTTCGAAGCTTCCGAATCCCTGTAGGTGGGCACGGCCCACATTGGTAATCATACCGCAGGTTGGCTCCACGTATTCCACGAGTTTCCGGATGTCGCCTGGATGGGAAGCACCCATTTCTACAACGGCAATCTCATTCTCTGGTGCCAGACGGAAGAGCGTCTTTGGTACGCCTACATCATTATTGAAGTTACCCTGGGTGAACATCACGTTGAACTTCTCGCCGAGAACGGCAGAGACGAGTTCCTTGGTGGTGGTCTTGCCGTTGGTTCCGGTGATTCCCACTACGGGAATCTCGAAGTGCCGGCGATGCTCACGGGCGAGTTCCTTGAAGGTGGTGAGGCAGTCCTCTACGAGGATGTAGCGCTCGTCGCCCTCCTTGGCATACTCTTTTTCATCTACAATCACATAGGCACAGCCTTTCTCCAAAGCCATGTCGGCAAACTTGTTGCCATCAAACGATGCGCCCTTCAAAGCCAGGAAGATGCTGCCCTCTGGGCAGTCGCGGCTATCAGTGGTAATCACTGGGTGCGCTTGGTAAATCTGATAGAGTTCTGAAATATCCATAGTCTATAACTGTTGTTTTGAGTGCAAAAGTACATTAAATCGTGGACATGGCAAACATTTTTTCAAAAAAATGTGGTTTTCTCGATTATTCTTTCTATTTTTGCAGAAATATTCGATGAATCTTTAGAAAGTGAGGGCGGAATGGGCGCAAACATAGAAAGAGATAAATTAAAAACGAGGAAAGACAAGCTAGCTGGTTATTTCTTCGATATCTCCAAACTAAGTTTTGGAGCGATGGTTTTGGGTGGGCTTACGCCAATGATAACAGGAGAATTCGATTATATGAATCTTCTGTATGTTTTATTTGGTGTGTGCATGACAATTTTGTTTGCAATAGTAGGTAATCGAATTTTAAAATATTAAGAAAATGGAAACAATGATTTTGATATTTGGAATAGGCACTTTAATAGGTGGTGGTATTTTGCTTTGGACATATACTGAATCAGGGAAGAAATGGCTAAAAAGTTTATAGTATGAGTTATTTAGCATTATTTTTTCTGATTTGCTGTATTGTTGGTGGAAGTTTTTTAGCTTGGTTATATACAAAGCCAGGCGAAAAATGGCTTAAAGAGTTATAATCCGATGGAATATACAATTAATATCAAGGGGCACTTGATGGATTTGAGTACCCCTCAGGTGATGGGCATCCTGAACGTTACGCCCGACAGTTTCTACTCAGGCAGTAGAAAGCAGACAGAAATGGAGATAGCTCAGAGAGCTAATCAGATTATAGAAGAAGGTGGAAGCATCATTGATGTGGGCGCATTCTCCACCCGTCCCGGTGCCGATGAAGTATCGGAAGAGGAGGAGGGAAGACGCCTGAAGTTCGCTCTCGACATCGTTCGCAGGGAGCAACCGGATGCTGCCGTCTCCGTAGATACCTATCGCCCTACCTTGGCACGCAAGTGTATCGAGGAGTGGGGAGCCGATATCATCAACGATGTATCAGAAGGTGGAATCACAGGTATCGCCAATGTGCCGCTGGAGCAGAGACAGGAGGAATATCCTGAAATGTTCCGGGTGGTAGGCGAACTGAAGGTACCTTATATATTAATGTCAGTGCAGCCAACGCTTGCTACGATGATGAAGGGCTTTGCCAGAGAGGTACAGCAGTTGCGTGACCTGGGAGCCAAGGATATCATCCTCGACCCGGGCTTCGGCTTCGGCAAGAATCTCATCCAGAATTATCAGATTTATAATGAGATGGAGAAGTTGAACGTACTGGAACTTCCAATGCTCGTAGGTATCTCACGCAAGAGCATGATTTACAAGCTGCTGGGTGGCGATGCCACTACATCGCTCAATGGAACCGCAGTGCTTGATGCCATTGCCCTGATGAAGGGAGCCAGCATCCTTCGTGTTCACGATGTGAAGGAAGCTGCTGAGGCTGTGAAAATCGTAGAAGCCATGAAGGAGGGCAGAGTATGATAGAGTTTGGAATCAAAGATGCTTTAGATGTACTTCTGGTAGCCTCGCTGCTCTTCTACGTCTATCGCCTGATGAAGGAATCCCGCTCGCTGAACATCTTCGTGGGCATCATGCTTTTTGTACTGATCTGGCTTTTCGTAAGCCAGGTACTCGAAATGCGCCTGCTGGGTTCTATCCTGGATAAATTGGTGAGTGTGGGAGTCATCGCCCTTATCGTCATCTTCCAGGAAGACATCCGCCGATTCCTTTATGAGATTGGTTCGCAGAAAAGTATGCGCCGGCTGGTGCGCTTCTTCCACTCCAGCAAGGAAAGTCAGAAGGAGGCAAACAAGGAGACGATCATGCCTATCGTGCTTGCCTGCATGAGCATGGCTAAGAAATATGTGGGTGCCCTCATCGTGATAGAGCGAGGTGTGCCTTTGAAGGATATCATGGATACTGGCGAGGAGATAGATGCCAAAATCAACCAGCGCTTGATAGAGAACATCTTCTTCAAAAATTCGCCTCTTCACGATGGAGCCATGGTGGTAAGTAACAAGCGAATCATGGCTGCAGGCTGTATCCTTCCCGTGAGTCACAACCTGGATATTCCCAAGGAACTGGGACTCCGCCACCGTGCTGCCCTTGGTATCTCGCAGAGCAGTGATGCCATTGCCGTTATCGTTTCTGAAGAGACGGGACGAATCAGCGTAGCCATCAAAGGCGAATTCAAGCTCCGACTCTCTGCCGAGGAACTGGAAAGCATCCTCACTCAGGAAATGTTATAAGAGCGAAGAGTGAAGAAGGAAAGCACATGAATTCTTCACTCTTCACTCTTAATTCTTTACTTTTCCTACTACGTAAACCTTTACGATAATGATTATCTCCCGTTTTAGCTTTTTTTACACATATTAATGGGCGTTATTTCAAAATAAATATGTACTTTTGCAAAGTCGATATGGCAAAACGGCAAAAAACAAGCCGTAGCTCTTTATTAGATTGACAAATCTACTATCGAAGATAACAAAATTATATAAATAAAGAAATAAAATGGATTTATTACAGCAAATCGTAGCTCGCGCTAAAGCTGACAAGCAGCGCATCGTGCTCCCTGAAGCAGAAGAGGAGCGTACATTGAAAGCAGCCGATAAAGTTCTGGCTGATGATCTCGCAGACATCATCCTCATCGGTAACCCTGCCAACATTAAGAATCTCGCTGCACAGTGGGGTCTTAACAACATCGACAAGGCTACTATCGTTGATCCACAAAACAACCCTAAGACTGAGGAGTATGCTGAGAAGCTCGCTGAACTTCGCAAGAAGAAGGGCATGACCATAGAGCAGGCTCGTGAACTCGTAACTAAGAATAACCTCTACCTCGGTTGCATGATTATCAAGACAGAGGGTGCTGATGGTCAGATTTCTGGTGCATTGAGCACAACTGGCGATACTCTTCGTCCAGCTCTCCAGATTATCAAGTGTACTCCAGGTATCACTTGTGTAAGTGGTGCTATGTTGCTCATCTCAGACCAGAAGCAGTATGGTCAGGATGGCGTAGTGGTAATGGGTGACGTTGCTGTAACTCCAAACCCTACAGCAGACCAGCTTGCTCAGATTGCCTATACAACAGCTCATACAGCTCAGTCAGTAGCTGGTATTGCTGATCCTCAGATTGCCATGCTGAGCTTCTCAACAATGGGTAGTGCCAAGGATGCTATCAACAAGGAGACAGGCAAGAGCGTTTATATCATCGACAAGGTAAAGGATGCTGTGGCTATCGCTAAGGAGAAGTTCCCAGAGCTTCATCTCGACGGTGAGCTTCAGGCTGATGCTGCCCTCGTTCCTGAGGTAGCTGCCAAGAAGGCTCCAAATTCTGAGGTAGCTGGTAAGGCTAACGTATTGGTAGTTCCAAACCTCGAGGTTGGTAACATTGGCTACAAGCTCGTTCAGCGCCTGGGTGGTGCCATCGCTATCGGTCCTATCCTCCAGGGTATCGCTCGTCCTGTTAACGACCTTTCTCGTGGTTGCTCTGTAGATGACATCTACTATATGGTAGCTATCACAGCTTGCCAGGCACAGGATGCAAAGAAGGCTTAATCAACTAACTTTATTTATAACATTACAAACTAAACATTATGAAAGTATTGGTTCTGAACTGTGGTAGTTCATCTATCAAGTACAAGTTATATAATATGGACGATGAGTCTGTATTGGCACAGGGTGGTGTAGAGCGTATCGGTCTTGATAACGCTTTCATCAAGGTTAAATTGCCTAATGGCGAGAAGAAGCAGATCATGCACGACATGCCTGACCACAAGGAAGGTGTGAACTTCGTGTTCAAGTGCCTGCTCGACCCAGAAATCGGCGCCATCAAGGACTTGAAGGAAATCGACGCTGTAGGTCACCGCGTAGTGCAGGGTGGTGACAAGTTCAAGGAGAGTGTCATCGTTGACCAGAGCGTAGAGGATGGTATCGAGGAACTTTGCGACCTCGCTCCTGTTCACAACGCAGGTCACCTGAAGGGTATCCGTGCCGTAGATTCATTGATGCCTGGCACTCCTCAGGTTTGCGTATTCGACAACGCATTCCACAGCACAATGCCAGACTATGCTTATCTCTATGCAATTCCTTACGAGTTGTACGAGAAGTATCACGTACGCCGTTATGGTTTCCACGGAACATCTCACCGCTATGTTTCTAAGCGTGTTTGCGAGATTCTCGGTCTCGACCAGAACAACTCTAAGATCATCACTTGCCACATCGGTAACGGTGGCTCTGTAGCTGCTGTATTGAATGGTAAGGTATTGGATACTTCAATGGGCTTGACTCCATTGGCTGGTTTGATGATGGGTTCACGTTGTGGTGACATCGATGCTTCTGCTGTTACTTATCTGATGGATAAGTTGAACATGAAGCCACAGGAGATGGCTGACTTCCTGAACAAGAAGAGTGGTGTGCTCGGTATCACTGGTATTTCTTCTGATATGCGCGACATCGAGAACGCTGCCAACGAGGGTAACGAGAAGGCTCAGCTGGCTCTCCGCATGTACGAGTACCGCATCAAGAAGTACATCGGTGCTTACACAGCAGCTATGGGTGGCGTTGACGCTATCGTATTCACAGCTGGTGTTGGTGAGAACCAGACCGATCTCCGTGAGGAAGCTTGCAAGAACCTGGAGTATCTTGGCATCAAGATCAATAAGGAGGTTAACGACAAGGTTCGTGGTGAGGAAGCTATCATCTCTACCGATGACAGCAAGGTGAAGGTAGTTGTAGTTCCTACCGATGAGGAGATTGTTATCGCTCGCGATACAATGGAATTGGTTTCCAAGAAGTAATTCCACACAATACTATATAATATAAGGTGAAGACTAAAGACAGCAATGGATGGTCTTCACCTTATTTATTTCTTTCTTATCATTATTACATGATGAGGCTCCTGCCTGATGAGGATGGAAGCATCACTTAAATTTTGAGAATTATGAAAACAAAGATTGTAACTTTCGGAGAAATATTGCTTAGAATATCTAAGCCTGGTTATCAACGGTTATTCCAAGGTCACCGTATGTTCGGCAACTATGGTGGCAGCGAGGCAAATGCAGCCATCTCTCTGGCTCATTTGGGCGATAACGTGGAGTATGTAACCCGATTGCCATACGGCGAGATGGGTGAAGCTGCGCTGATGCATCTCAGGGAGTTTGGTTTGAATGTTTCTCATGTGGTGCGTGGTGGTGACCGTCTTGGTACCTATTACTTCGAGGAAGCTGTGGCGATGCGCAACTCCCGTGTAGTCTATGACCGCAAGAACTCTTCTTTCTATTCCTTGAAGCGTGGTATGGTGAAATGGAATCAGGTACTGGCAGATGCTGCCGTATTCCATTGCTCAGGTATTACCTGCGCCATCAGCCGTGATGCGATGGAATCAACCATGGATGCCATCAAGCTGGCGGTTGCTGATGGGCTGACCATCGCCTGCGATATCAACTATCGCAAGAATCTCTGGGGATACGGTCTGGAACCTCACGATGTGCTCTTCCAGATGATGCAGTATAGCGACATCATCTTCGGTGATCAGAATGAGTGGGAGATAGCCAGTGGAGTGCCTCATATTCCTTTCGAGGCTTTGGATGAAAACTATGTAATAGACTGGGAGGCTTATCTGTCGTATTTCCGCAAGATGCACCGTCTCTTCCCTAAGTGCAAGAAGATGGTGATGGCTGTAAGAAACCAGATAGCCAGCAGCCATCATACCTTGAGTGGTCTGCTCTATGATGCAGTAGAGGATCAGCTCTATACAACGAGAATCTACGACATACAGCCTATCGTTGATCCGATGGGTGTAGGCGATGCCTTCATTGCAGCCTATATCCACGCTCACCAGAAGTGGGGCGATGAGAACCAGTATTGCCTGGATTTCTCTCTCTCGGCCAGTGCCATCAAGAATACGATTCCGGGCGATCAGAATCTGGTATCTGAAGAAGAAATCATCAGCAATATGACTTCTTCGGGAGGAAGAATCCAGCGATAGGAATAAAACAAGATTACAATAGAACTATAAGATTCGTGTGATAAGAATAAAGGGCAGTCCAAATCGGGCTGCCCTTTATTCTTGTAGCTTATTGATTGTTATGGTTGGCTTTCGCCTTCCACATATTCTTCCATAAACATGTGTTCGCCATCGAATACGGCATAGGTGAACTGCCATATCCAGTCGCCCAGGATCATCAGGCGGGTCTTCTTGCTCAGCATCAGGTCTAGCTCTATGTGGCGGTGTCCGAACATGAAGTAATCTATATCCTTGTGACTTTGCATATACTGTTTGGCAAAGCGTACCAGGAATTCCTTCTTTTCGCCCATATAAGGCTCCTCCTTGCCATCGGCACGTTTCAGGCGGCTATGCTTCGCCCAGTTCAGTCCCAACGACAATCCCCAGCGAGGATGTATGGCATTCAGCAGACGTTGGCAGGTGCGGTTGTGGAACATAGCCTTCAGAAACTTGAACTTCTTGTCCGGGTCACCCAGGCCGTCACCATGGGCAAGGAAGAACACCTTGTCGTAAATTTCCACGGTCTGTGGTTTATGGTGAACGATCAGTCCGCACTCTTCTTCCAGGTAGCCGTATGTCCATAAGTCGTGGTTGCCGGTGAAGAAATGTACTTCCACTCCCATATCCGTCAACTCCGAGAGCTTACCCAGGAATCGGGTGTAGCCTTTCGGTACCACATATCTATACTCGTTCCAGAAATCAAACATATCGCCCAGCAGATAGATGGCTGCAGCCTTGTGCTTGATGCTGTCGAGGAAACGTACGAGTCTGCGTTCCTGCATTCTGCCGTGTGGAATTGCCCACGAGCCGAGATGCGCATCAGAGAGGAAATATACATTTTTCATAAGCGATTCTTTTTAAGTGAAGAGTGAAGAATGAAGAGTGAATAATTCAACGGTTTTGTCTATTCGAAACCGAGTTCTACACGAGCTTCCTCGCTCATCATACTCTGATCCCAGGCTGGTTCGAATACGAGGTTTACATTGGCAGACTTGACACCCTCTACGCTATCCACCTTGGTGCGCACATCCTCAAGGATGAAGTCGGCTGCAGGGCAGGATGGGGCAGTAAAGGTCATGTCAAGATCTACGGTAGCATCGTCTTTTACGTCTATCTTGTAAATCATACCCAGATCCCAGATATTCACAGGTATTTCAGGGTCGTAAACGGTCTTGAGTACATCTACGATCTTTTCTTCTATCTTTGTTTTTTCTTCTTGTGTCATAATAATCTTTGTTTTTGCCTACAAAGATACTGCAAAATGGGGACAATACAAAAAGAAAAGACACTTTTTTCTTCGTGCCTGCTTAATAATACCGGAAAAAGTCTATAATTTGCCTTTATCGTGATAGGAATAAAAGGCTCCATCGGTGATGATGACATGGTCCATGAAGAAGATGCGCATGATTTCGCAGGCTTTCTGAATCTGAAGGGTAAGCTGGTCGTCTGCCTTGCTGGGGAGCGGACTGTTGCTCGGATGGTTGTGACAGAAGGCGATGATGGTGGCGTTGTTGAGTACGGCTTCCTTGATGAGCAGTCGGATATCCACGGCTGTTTCCGTAATGCCTCCGTGCGAGATACAGGAAGCCTTGATGAGTTTGAAATTCTGGTTCATCATCAATACCCATGCTTCTTCGGTATTGAGATCCTGCATCTTGGGGAGCATATAGTTGTAGATGGCGAGAGAAGAACCCAAATCCGGGCGATAGCCTATCTTGTCAAGGGCACGACGCTTACCCAGCTCACAGGCTGCAAGCACGGTAATCGCTTTCGCGGGGCCCATACCTTTGTAGTGGGTAAGTTCCTTGATAGTCATCTTGCCGAGAGTATTGAGATTGTTGTCGCAGTCTTTCATGATGTGTTTCATCAAATCTACTGCGCTCTCGTCTTGAGAGCCGGAACCTATTAATATGGCTAGTAGTTCGGCATTGGATAGTGCTGATGCTCCTAGTCGCTCCAGTTTTTCACGAGGTTTGTCTTCCTCTGCCCATTGCGAAATAGAAAGCTTCTCACTCATAGTGAATTATTTATAGAATGTCTTGTTGTATGCGCTGAATTCGCTCTGTCCGAGCAGGCATCTCTTCCACCAGGCTGAAAGGAATCCGCAGCCGTAACCCATCAGCTGGGTGAAGGCGGCACGTATGCTCAGCACGCCAATCTTCACACTGTGATTCTCCCTGCTGCTGTCGATGAACAGCGCAATGATATAGAGAATGATGCCAAGTAGGCCGATGCAGCCCAATGCTGCCATCGCATTGCCCAGGGTTGGGAATACGTGGACGGTGCCCAGCATATACGGCAGGAATCCGAAGAAGAGCAGAAGGAGCGTACCTGTCACGCCCACGGTGAAGACCATCGGCAGGAGATGTACGAGCTTGAGGCTCTCGGGATATTTCTTGTAGAGGTTGATGCGGGCGATGCCGCTGTTATATACTTGTCGCCAGAATTTGCGGAAGTCGGTGCGGCGCTTATGCCATACCCATGCTTCAGGGAACAGACGGCAACGGCAACCTGCCTTGAAGATACGGATGGAGAAATCGATGTCCTCACCAAAACGCATGTTGGAAAAGCCATTCAACTTGAGATAAACGTCCCTGCGGATGCCCATGTTGAATGAACGAGGGTAGAACTTATCCATCTTCTTTTTTCCGCCACGGATACCACCGGTGGTGAAGAAAGAAGTCATGGAATAAGAAATGGCTTTCTGAGTATCTGTAAATGATGAGTGTGCCTTGTCGGGACCGCCGAATGCATCGGCAGGTTCGCGGCTCAACTCATCACTTACAGCTTTCAGATAGCCCTCTGGCAAGACCACGTCGCTGTCGAGTATCAGCAGATACTCGCCCTTGGCACGCTCGGCACCATAGTTGCGACTCTGACCCGGACCAGAGTTCTCCTTATAGTAATAATGTATATCCATCAGGTTTTCGTATCGCTTGCACACTTCCTTGCAGGGAGTCTGTGAGCCATCCTCTACGATGACAACCTCGAAGTCCTTCTCCGTCTGATGGGTAAGGCTCTCTAACAGTTCGTCCACTTCGTCAGGACGGTTGAATACTGGTACTATGATGGAATATTTCATTCTTCTTACTATTAAGGGTTAAGTTTGCTCGATAAGAGCGTAATCTTCTTGTTGAAAGACGGATTACTCGCTTACACGACCGAGGTAGCTACCGTCACGAGTATCAACCTGGATGGTCTCGCCCTCGTTAACGAACAGAGGAACACGAACCTCAGCACCAGTCTCGAGAGTTGCTGGCTTGGTAGCGTTGGTAGCAGTGTTACCCTTTACACCTGGCTCAGAGTGGGTAATCTTCAGGGTAGTCTTTGCTGGCATTTCAGCCAAGAGGATAGTACCGTCTGTAGTATCAGTAACAACCTCAACTACGTCACCCTCCTTCATGTACTGACCACCGGTAACGTTCTCCTTAGCGATAGGCACCTGCTCGAAAGTCTCCTGGTTCATGAAGATGCAACCAGTAGCGTCCTCGTAGAGGTACTGATAAGGGCGACGCTCAACGCGAACATCCTCCAATTTGAAACCAACCTGGAATGTACGCTCCAGCACGCGGCCGTCAGCAACATTCTTCAACTTAGTGTTCATTACGGTGTTACCTTTACCTGGCTTTCTGTGCTGAAAGTCGATGCAAACCCATACTTTGCCATCCATACGGATGCAAGTTCCAATCTTAATTTCCTGTGAATTAATCATTTCTTGTTTTATCTTGAATGTTATTATTATTCTCGTAATCGGGTGCAAAGTTACGGCAAAATGATGAAAAAACAAAGGGAAAATCGAAAAAAACATAAATATTTAAGCTAAATTTGGTAGTTTTCTTGGTTATTTGAGAAATTATGCGTAATTTTGCAGCCCAAAAAGGGCTTATTTTGCTCTTTTGTGAAGAATATTAATTAAAAAATAAATAAGAAAAATGAAAAGAACATTTCAGCCTCACAATCGTCGTCGCGTGAACAAGCATGGTTTCCGTGAGCGTATGGCAACAAAGAATGGTCGTCGCGTATTGGCTTCTCGCCGTGCTCATGGCCGCAAGAAGTTAACTGTTTCTGACGAGCACCACGGAAAGTAATTTCCGATAGGGAAATTCGTCTATCGACGATGACATTAAAAGCAGCAAGGAGAGATTCTTTGCTGCTTTTTGTGTTTTTATGACTTTTTATATTGTGATGAAACGCAAAAACTTGGCGTTTTATTTTGTATTGTCTTCGATTATTCCTATCTTTGCACCAAAAAAGAAAGAATGACTTCATCTGAGTTTATAAATAAGTTTAAGAGTAAGTATCTCTGGGGCAACCTGGGCGCCATGTTCCTGGTGCTGGTTTTGCTCTGCGTCGGTGTCAAGTTCGGCATCGATATCTACACCCATCATGGTGAGGCCATCCGTGTGCCGGATATCAGATACAAGAATATCAATGATGCCACCCGCATCCTCGATGATGCCGGATTGGAAATAGTGGTTTCGGATACCGGATATGTCCGTTCGCTCCCTGCCGACTGTATCCTGGAGCAGACGCCGGTGTTCGGAGAGGTGGTAAAGTCGGGACATATCATCTATGTCACGATTAACTCCAACCATTCTCCTCGCATCACCATTCCTGATGTCATCGACAACAGTTCTCTGAGAGAGGCGATGGCTAAGTTGACCGCCATGGGATTCAAGCTGGGCTCACCGGAATACATACCTGGCGAGGAAGACTGGGTTTACGGTATTCTCGTTAAGGGCAGGCATGTGGTGGCTGGCGATAAGGTTTCTATCGATGATGTGCTCATCATTCAGGTAGGTAATGGTCAGCGAGACACTACCGACTCCTTCGATATGGTGGATCCTGTCTATCACGAAAACGATGATGTGATGGAGGGAGAAGGTGATGGTACTGAAAGCACCGAAGATAACTTCGAGGTGGTTCCGGGAACTGAATCTACGGAAACTGCACCTACCTCACACGAACACCAGCAGAAAGAGGTGGTGGAGTAGGAGAAGTGAAGAGTGAAGAACGATGAGTGAAGAATTCAATAGTAATACGAATGATATTTTTAGATTATATATATAATAAGGTATATGCTCCTGTAGAGGATAACTTCGGTTTTGATGGCGACGACCTCTATGAGCACTGGAAGGTGCAGGTGGATGCCAACCAGGATCCTGTCCGCATAGACAAGTATCTGGCTGATAAGATGGCTTACCAGAGCCGCAACCGCATTCAGCAGGCAGCTGATGCCGGATTTATTCATGTAAACGGTAAACCGGTGAAGAGCAATTACAAGGTGCGCCCGAACGACATCGTTACGCTGATGCTCGACCGCCCTCGTCATGAAACAAGCATCAAGCCGGAAGAAATCGACATCAATGTGGTATATGAAGACGACCAGTTGATGGTGGTTAACAAAGAGGCAGGAATGGTGGTTCATCCGGGAGCCGGCAACTTCCATGGCACCCTGATTCAGGCTGTGGCCTGGCACCTGCGCGATATGCCGGAGTTTGATGCCAATGACCCGGAAGTGGGTCTGGTCCATCGCATCGACAAGGATACCAGCGGATTGCTCGTAGTAGCCAAGACTCCTACTGCCAAGACGGCATTGGGCAAGCAGTTCTTCAACAAGACTACCCATCGCAGCTACAACGCCCTGGTATGGGGAAACATCGTGGAGGATGAGGGACGCATCGAGGGCAATATCGGTCGTGATCCCAAGAACCGTCTCCGCATGAAGGTCTTCGATCCGGATAGCGGTATTGGCAAGAGTGCGGTTACTCATTATAAGGTTTTGGAGCGCTTCGGCTATACCACCTTGGTACAGTGCATCCTGGAAACGGGCCGTACCCATCAGATTCGTGCCCACATGAAGCAGATCGGTCATCCGCTCTTCATGGATGAGACCTATGGTGGTGCCGAGATCCTGAGAGGTCAGCGCAGCAGTGGTTACAAGGCTTTCATACAGAATTGCTTCAAGCTCTGCCCACGTCAGGCTCTCCATGCCAAGACCCTCGGCTTCGTGCATCCTGTTACCAAGCAGCAGATGGACTTCGACAGCGAGTGGCCGGAAGATTTTAGACAATTAATAGAAAAGTGGCGCGGCTTCATCGCAGGCACCACAAAAGATACATTCAAAAATATTTAGAGATTATGGAAAATAGCAAGAGAACGATAGCCATCGTATGTGGTGGTGATTCTTCTGAGCACGATGTTTCTTTGCGCTCAGGTCAGGGTTTGTACTCATTCTTCGACAAGGAGCGTTATCATATCTATCTCGTCGATGTAAAGGGCACCGACTGGCACGTGGCTTTAGATAACGGTGAGACTATTGATATTGACAAGAACGACTTCTCGTTTGTGAAAGACGGCAAGCATATCTATTTCGATTATGCTTATATCACTATCCACGGACAGCCTGGCGAGAATGGTGTGATGCAGGGCTACTTCGACCTCATCCACTTGCCATATTCTACAAGCGGTGTGCTGGTAGAGGCTATGACATTCGACAAGTATGTGCTCAACAACTACCTGCGTGGTTTCGGTGTGAACGTGGCTGACAGTATCTTGCTCCGTCGTGGCGAACAGTATGATGAGGACGAGATTGCCGAGCGCATCGGTATGCCTTGTTTCGTAAAGCCTGCTGCCGACGGTAGTAGCTTCGGTGTGAGCAAGGTGAAGAATGCTGACCAGTTGGCTCCAGCTCTCCGTGTAGCTTTCATGGAGAGCAACGAGGTGATGATTGAAGGGTTCCTCGATGGTACTGAGATTTCTCAGGGCATCTACAAGACAGCCGAGAAGACCGTTGTCTTGCCAGCTACAGAGGTGGTAACCAGCAATGAGTTCTTCGATTATGATGCCAAGTACAATGGTCAGGTACAGGAAATCACTCCAGCCCGTCTCTCTCCTGAGACTGCAGAAGAGGTGGCAAAGACCACATCCCGCATCTACGATATCCTCCATGCCAATGGTATCATCCGCATCGACTATATCATCTCTAAGGATAAGGACGGTAAGGACAAGGTGAACATGCTGGAGATCAATACCACTCCAGGTATGACCGTTACCAGCTTCATTCCTCAGCAGGTGCGCGCTGCAGGCCTTGACATCAAGGACGTGCTCAGCGACATCGTGGAGAATCAGTTCTAGAATTTATAAATCACATATATGGTTCTGCGACTTTCTCGCAGAGCCATATATATTAAAAGGTATATATTAAAAGGTATATATTATGAAGATCCCTCAAGAATTTGATGCCATTCGACCTTGGGAGCCAGAAGACCTTCCTGAGGTGTTCGACCGTTTGCTTTCAAACGATCAGTTCAAGCAAGTACTTGCTTATCTTTATCCACAAGTTCCTTTTGAGATGATTGCCCAGAAGTTGAAGGCTTGCAAGACCAATCTCGACTTCCAGTTGGCTTTCGCCTACGATTTTGTTCAAGGCATCCTGAAGAAGGCTGCAACGGGTTGTGAGATGGATTGCGCAGCCATCGATAATACCCGCAACTATACCTTCATCAGTAATCATCGTGATATCGTGCTCGATTCAGCTATCCTCGATGTAATGCTTATCGACAATGGCTTCAAGACCACCTGCGAGATTGCTATCGGAGATAACCTTCTGTCTCTTCCTTGGGTCAAGGACCTGGTACGTGTCAACAAGGCGTTTATCGTGGAGCGTGCCCTGAGCATGCGCCAGATGCTGATGTCAAGCAAACGTCTTTCCGATTACATGCATTTCGCCATCAAGGAGAAGAACGAGAATATCTGGATTGCCCAGCGAGAGGGTAGAGCCAAGGATAGCGATGACCGTACCCAGAAGAGCATCCTCCAGATGATGGTGATGGGCGGTGAAGGTAGTATTATCGAACGATTGAAGCAGCTCCATCTCGTTCCGCTGTCTATCAGCTATGAGTACGATCCTTGCGACTTCCTCAAGGCTAAGGAGTATCAGCAGAAGCGTGATGTGGAAGGATGGAAGAAGGGACCTATGGATGATCTCGTAAGCATGCAGACCGGTATCTTCGGTTACAAGGGACATGTGCATTATCATGCAGCCCCATGTATCGATGAGTATCTGGATACCCTCGACCCTGAGATGCCGAAGCAGGAACTCTTCAATACCATTGCTGCCCATATCGACCACGAGATACATAGTCACTACCGTCTCTATCCAGGCAATTATGTGGCGCTCGATCTCTTGGAGAATACCGAGGCTCATGCTTCAGAATATACACCGGAAGATAAGGCTCGCTTCGAGAAATATATCGCAGGACAGTTGGCAAAGATTGAACTTCCTGACAAGGATGAAGCCTTCCTGAAAGAGAAGATTTTAACGATGTATGCCAATCCTGTGCGCAATTTCCTTGCAGCAAAGTAGGTGGAGGGCGCAAAATAATGATACTTTATTGCTTTATGTGCAAAAATGTACCATTAATACTGTTAAAATGTTAAGTGTACGATAAACACGAAAGTTGATAAATCTTTCGTGTTTATCGACTTTTTATTAAAAAAATAACCTTTCTTACGAAAAATACACAAATTGAGCAAAAAAGTATCACCCTTTTTCGAAAAAGTATTGTACTTTTGCAGCGGTGATACGAATGTGAACGATACCACTAAAAGATACCTCACATCGTTTTGCCGGAAATACAACTAAAATAACAAAACTAACAAAATAAAAAGTAATGACCTATGAGTATCAATTCAGCTTAAAATGAAAGAAGGATTGTTTCCGTGCAGCTGGTAGTTACAGGGAGACAAGAGTGTGTGGCTATTTGCTAGTCAATTAAGTAATGTTTATTCTATTCAAACCTAGAAAGTACATAAGTATGAATCTAAACTTAAGAAAATCAGTGCTGCTTGTTGGAGCGTTGGCATCCTTAGGCTTGAGTTACACAACTGAAGCTTTGGCAACATCTCCAAATTTTGCTGTTAACTCAGTACAGCAGTCTAAGAAGGTTACCGGTAATGTAAGTGACGCAGAAGGTCCTATCATCGGTGCAAGTGTAGTAGAGAAAGGTAATGCCGGAAATGGTACAGTTACCGACTTGGATGGTAACTTCGCATTGAACGTGAAGCCTGGTGCTACTATTGTTATTACTTATATCGGTTACCAAAAGCAGGAAATCGTTGTAGGTAATCAGTCTAATTTAAACGTCACAATGAAGACAGACGACAAGACTCTCGAAGAAGTTGTTGTCGTAGGTTATGGTGTTCAGAAGAAGAAGCTCGTTACCGGTTCTACCATCGAGGTGAAGGGTGATGATATTCAGAAGATGAATACCACTCAGGTGTTGGGCGCCTTGCAGAGCCAGACTCCTGGTGTAAACATTCAGGCGGCTTCCGGTCAGCCTGGTGATGGCTTTAAGATTTCTATCCGTGGTGCCGGTACCAACGGCAACACAGCTCCTCTTTATATTATTGATGGTGTAGCAGGTGATATCAACAACTTGAACCCTGCCGACATCGAGCGTATCGACGTTTTGAAGGATGCTGCATCCTGTGCCATCTACGGTTCTGCCGCAGCCAATGGTGTTATCCTTGTTACTACCAAGCAGGGTAAGCAGGGCAAGATCCAGGTATCTTACGATGGCAACGTTGGTTGGTCTAATGTATATCGCATGCCAAAGATGCTGAATGCCAAGCAGTATATGGAGGTAATGGATCAGGTGCGTTTCAACAGTGGTGAAAGTGGCTACGATTGGAAGAGCATTATGGGCGAGGACCTCTACAACTCTTATATGGATGGTTCTAACGAAGGAACCAACTGGGTAGAGGCTATCCGCAACAAGAATGCCGTTACAACAAGTCATTCCCTGAACGTTACTGGTGGTTCCGACCGTTCTACCTTCTCTATGGGTGCCGGTTATCAGTATCAGGATGGTGTGTTTGGCAATGTTGTTAAGTCAGATTACCGCCGTTTCACCTTCCGTATCAATTCAGAGCATGTCATCTATCGCAATGACAAGGGTATGGATGTAGTGAAGATTGGTGAGAATATCTACTATCAGCACAAGCAGAACCAGGGTATCCAGATTGGTAACCAGTATAGCAATGAGCTTTCCAATATGCTTCGTTCCAATCCTACTATCCCTATGTATAATGCAGATGGAAGCTATACCAAGGCTGAGGACTTGAAGAACTGGATTGATAACTACAACTCTTATTCTGTAAACCCAATCTATAAGATGTTGAATCAGCAGTCTGGTCACAATAAGAGTATCAACCAGAATCTGCATGCTACAGGTTATTTGGAGATCCAGCCAATCAAGAATCTGGTTTACCGTGGACAGTTGAATTACAATCAGAATACTTGGACATGGCGTACATTCCTCCCTATATTCGAGGCCAACAGAACCAATGCGGATTATTTCCGAACAGAGGATAAGGCAACAAACCAGATTGGAACAAGTTGGGGATGGAGTACAACAAATACCTTGAGTTATAAGTTTGACTTGCAGAAGAAGCACAACTTCGACATCCTGGTAGGTACTGAGTATGGTGAGAGCCGTCCTGACTTCGGTTTCTCCTTGAATGCTACATCTTCTAATTCGGTGTTTGGCGATATGACTCATGCTTACATGACCTATATGAAGAATAATAATGCTGCTGCCGTTACTGGTACTCCTTGTGATGATTCTCGCAGTATGTCTTACTTCGGTCGTGTCAACTACAACTTCAATGAGAAGTATATGCTTTCAGCCATCATGCGTGCCGATGGTAACTCTAAATTCGCTCCAGGTAAGCGTTGGGGTTATTTCCCATCTGTATCTGCCGGTTGGGTTATCTCTAACGAGAAGTTCATGGCAAAGACTGTATCATGGCTCGACTTCCTGAAGCTTCGTGCTGGTTGGGGTCAGAATGGTAATGCGCAGACCATTAACAACTTCCAGTGGCAGGGTGCTTTCGCATTTAATACAAGTAGCTATTATACCTTCAATGGTAATCCTGACCAGTATGTTTCCGGTGCAGCTCCTTCCCGTCTGTCTAACGAGGATTTGACTTGGGAGACTTCAGAGCAGTTGAACATCGGTTTGGATGCTCGCTTCCTGAGTGGACGCTTGGGCTTCACCTTGGATTGGTATAACAAGAAGACCAAGGACTTGCTGGTTGCAGTTCCTGTAGATCCAACAACTGGTTTCTCTACCCAGATGAAGAATGCTGGTACTGTTGAGAACAAGGGTATTGAGCTTTCTCTCTCTTGGAACGATAAGATTGGCAAGGACTTCCAGTACAACGTAGGTTGGAACATGGCTTACAATCACAATGAGGTAACAGAGGTGAAGTCTAACCAGAAGTACAACAATGGTGGTAAGGACCTCTTGGCTCAGAATACCGGTTATATGGCTCGTTTCGAGGAAGGTCATCCTATCGGCTACTTCTGGGGCTACAAGACCGAAGGTGTGATGCAGAATGAGGCAGATGTTCAGGCTTATCTTGATAAGAACTGTAAGGGTAATGCCGCTAACTCTAAGCAGGGTACCGGTATCAAGCCAGGTGACTTGAAGTTTGTGGATGTAAATGGCGATGGTGTTGTCAATGATGACGATAAGACAGAACTTGGCGATCCACATCCAGATGTAACCATGGGTATCACTCTCGGTGCATCTTACAAGGGCTTCGACCTTTCTGTAACAGGCTTTGGAGCATTCGGTCAGCAGGTGGCTCGTTCATTCCGCAAGTTCACCGATGGTGAGTACGAGAACTTCACTACAGAGGTGTATGACTACTGGCATGGTGAGGGAACTTCCAACAAGTATCCTTTGCTTGCCCACATGAATGCAGGTCCAAACTGGCAGACCATTTCTGATATTTACATTGAGGATGCCAGCTACTTCCGTCTTCAGAATCTGACCGTGGGTTACGATTTCACCAAGATCTGGAAGAACAGCCCATTCCAGCAGCTCCGTCTCTATTTCGCAGCCCAGAACCTCTTTACCATTACCGGTTATAAGGGTATGGATCCAGAGAATGGTACTTCTATCGGCTCAGACTCATGGGTAACAGGTGTTGATGTAGGTAACTATCCTCAGCCTCGTACCTATATGGTTGGTGTAAATGTAAAGTTCTAATCTAAAATTGAATTCACAATGAAAAAGTTAAATATATTTTTGGCTTCAGCCATGGCGGTGCTTAGCTTGGCATCCTGCGACATCAATGATGTGCAGAATGTAGGCGAGTTATCTACCAGTACCTTCCCTGTTTCCAAGGAGGATGGTGAGGCTGTATTGGCTGGTGTTTACCAGAATTTGAACCAGGTTTGTGCAGACCCTCAGATGAGTTTCCTTTACTATGCCCAGTTGGCTAGTGATGATATGCTCGGTGGTGGTGGTGTCAACGATAAGTTGATGCAGGCAGATGATTTGCTCTGTAACTACAATGCCGATATGACCAACGTGTTCTATGAGGCTCGTTACAAGGGTATTAACCGCGCCAATACCCTGATAGAGGCTCTTCCTAATACCTCTATGAATGAGGATACCAAAAACTCAATGATGGGACAGGCTAAGTTCCTGCGTGCCTTCTATTATTATGAGTTGGCTTCTATGTACGGAAATGTACCTATGCGTCTGAAGCCAGGTTCTGAGGCTATCACCCAAGGTAATATTGAAGACCCTTGGAAGCAGATTCTGATGGATCTTCGTGATGCTGTCGCTCTCTTGCCTGCTGTAAAGAGCACTGATGGCCATATTGATAAGTATGCTGCTGAGGCTCTGCTGGGTCGTGCATGGTTGTTCTATTCTGGTTTCTTTGGCAATGGTTCTACATTGGCTGATCTGACCAGCACTACTTACAATCCTCTGACTTCTGTGGAACTTCCTGATGGAACTACCCTGTCTAAGGAGAATGTCATTGCAGCCATCGATGACTGTGTGGCTAACTCTGGCCGCAAGTTGGTGGATAAGTATCAGAATCTCTGGGCTTATACCAACAGATGCACTGTAGAGGATTATGATTATACCAAGGGTCAGGGCTTCAAGTGGGTTGAGGATGATGCTTCTCAGAATCCCGAGACTTTGTTCTCTATCAAGTTTAACAAGTACGCAGACTGGGGTACAACGATTGGCTATGCCAATGCTTACGCTCTTCACTTTGGTGTTCGTGGTGGTCAGGCTTATGGCAACACCTTCCCATTCGGTCAGGGTTGGGGCGCTGGTCCTGTAGCTCCAAACCTGGTAAAGGATTGGGCTGCTGCCGAGCCTAATGATGCACGCCGTGATGCTTCTATCCAGGACTGGTCTAAGGTAGCAACCTATAAGAAAGGTGGTTGGTCTGACTTCGTTCAGGAAACTGATTACTATGCCAAGAAGTGGGCTCCTGTTACTTGTAAGAATGATCAGCTGAAGGATGGCTATTCTTGTACTTTCGAGAATGTGATGTATCCTGGCAACTGGGATGTAGCAGGAAAGGAGAACATGCAGTTAAATAACATCCACGACTTGGTACTCATCCGTTTTGCTGACGTTTTGTTGATGCAGAGTGAGTTGAAGAAGGATGTAGCTGGTATCAATGAGGTGCGCAAGCGTGCTGGCTTGAACCCTATTGCAGCTTATTCTGAGGAAGCTTTGAGAAACGAGCGCCGTTGGGAGTTGGCTTGCGAGGGTACCCGCTGGAACGACCTCCGTCGTTGGCATATTGCCGCAGCTGCTCTTGAGAAGCAGAATGGTGTTGCTATCTACTATTGCGGACAGCCAGATACAAATACTCCACACAATGGAGGTTATACTGCCCGTTACAATGCTACAGCCGGTTTCCAGAAGATGCCTGAGACTCAGGTAGCTTTGGGTACCGTAAAGCAGAATGAAGGTTGGACTGGTGCTGATTCAGAATATCAGGGCTGGAAGTAATCAATTCTTTAATCTTTTAAATGAATAAGTATATGAAAAAGATATTTTTTGCATTGTCTATGCTGACATTGCTTTATACTTCTTGTGATCCTTCTACCGATTCTGGCAGCACAGGATTCTCTGAGAATGTAACAGCTGAGAGCGTAGAGGCGAAGGTAACACCTGTTCAGGTGAATGGTAAGAATAGCAACCGTATCATCATCGAGAATCATTCTCCTATCACAAGCCAGTGGTCGGTTGACCAGTTGGTAGAAGGTGCGGTAACTTCTTCCAAGGCATACGATACCATCTATGTTACCAAGGTAGGTGCCAATACCGTTACTATGCACTGCAAGAACGTGGCTGTTGACTTTACCAAGGACTTCACGGTGAACGTGGATGAGATTACTTATCTCTCTGCAGAACTTCAGAAGCGTCTCTGCGTAACTGGTTCTGAGGGTAATTATACTTCTACTGTAGGCGAGTTCGCTGGTCAGCCTGTACAGTTCGGTACTGCTTTTGATGCAGGCAAGGTAAAGGTTATTCAGGAGGTCAAGGAAGGCAAGAAGGGTAATGTCTTCAATGTAGAGAATGGTAACGGCGTGCTTTCTGACTGGGCTATTACCAAGGAAGGTACTGAGGAGGCTGCTGGTACAGCTACTCTGAATGGCGATCAGCTGATGGTTGTTGAGGAAGGTAAGTTTAATATTACCTTGACTTATACCAAGGCTGATGGCACTCAGGAGACTTACAATGCAGGTTCTTTCGATGTTGAGTCTTTGACTACCAAGCCAGAGCTTCTTGAGTATCTCGCTGGTGGCGAAGATGGTGATGGTACTACAACATGGGAATGGAACGATAAGGCTTCTGGTGTTTGGGGTAATGGTTCTTTCGGTAGCGGTAATGGTCCTCAGTGGTGGACTGTATCATATACAGACATTGAAGGCCAAGGTAGTAGCAAAGCTGGCGGTGTAAAGCGTAGCGGTACTCATGCTTACTTTACCATTGATACCAATTCCAAGACAGCAACTAATGGTGATGGTACAACGCTTCCTATCAAGGTGAATGTGCTTGAGCACAAGGATGCTTCTTGGGATAAGGGAACTATCTCATTCCCAACAGTAACAAATGATAAGTTTGTTATTCCTATGGGTGTAAATGTTAATGAAGGTGATGCTGCTTTCCAAAAGTATTATGTCTTGGTAGCATCTAATGACGAGCTTGTTTTAGCAGCTTGTCAATCTGATGGTAGTACCGGATGGTACTATGTCTTCAAGAAAAAGGCTAAATAGGTATGTGATAAATCGTTGTGATTAAAACATAAAATTAGGCTAAGCCTCGGCTGTAGTGATACAGTCGGGGCTTTTTCTTACCTTTTAGTAAACAGAAATTGACTTTTTTTGCTTTTCTTCCGTACTTTCTTGTATAATTGCTGAAAAGATTTGGTGTTTACGAGTTTTTATTGTACTTTTGTATGCAGTAAGACAAGTAGGTTTAGCAGGGTATGTTTGTACAACTGAGAGCTTATAACAGCTTAACTTTGCGACTCACACCGAACGGTGTGAGTGCGTGCATCGAACGATGTAAGAGCGTGCGGCGTTCGATGTGAGCACGTGCATCGTTCGACGCACGTCGAAAAGTCCTGGAACTTCAAGCTTATATCATTAGTACTTAGTACCTTATAACATACTTGTGATAACAGCTAATAATACTAAACTATGGCAATAAAGTATGAAATCCATTCCATCCATAACTCGAAGGGCGAAGGTGGAGAACAGAAATTTGTCCGGTTGCGTGACCACGAACCGATGACCAGTAAGCAGATAGAGCAGCATATAGAGCAAGCATGTTCGCTTACCAGGGGTGATGTGCAGGCTGTAATGACATCGCTGCACGATCTCATCGTGACCGAGCTCTCTCAGGGTGCCCGTTTCTATCTTCCACAAGTGGGCTATCTCTCGCTGTCTGTTACAACGGAGTTGCCGGAAGGTAAATCCATGGATAAGGTGACAGGTAATAATATCCGCTTGCGTAATATCAACTTCAAGCCTACTGCCGAATTACTGAACGAGGTGGGTAGAAATGTAAGGTTCGAACGCTCCAAATACACCACGAAGTCTCGCAGATACACCGAAGAACAGTTGTGGGATAAGATTGTGGCTTTCATAAAAGAGCATGACTATATTTGCCGACGCGACATGGAATACCATTTCTCCCTGCGCCAGCAGACAGCCTTGAAATGGTTGAAGCATTTTACCGAGAAAGGGTTTCTGGTAAAGGAGGGGGCAATAAATGCTCCTCTCTATTTCCTGGCAAAAGACAATAAAGGCAATAAAGACAATGGAATCTCCCTTCACACTAAACGTCTTGAGCCATAGAAGTTTAGCGTAGCTGTGAAAGGAGAAATGAAAATGGAAATTAAAATTAATACCTGATAAAAATGAATAATTTGATCACTAAAACTTGGAAACCGCTGCTGTCGTTGCTCTTCGGCGTGGCAGTGATGCTGTTCTGGGCTGTGCCTTATATGGCAGGACTCTGCTTTCAGGAACAGTATCAGATGTTTCTCTTTGATACCAACTATTTCCTGGAGCGCATTGTGCTGCCAGGAGGATTGGCTGACTATATCAGTGAGTTTCTGGTACAGTTCTACTATATGCCAGTATTGGGTGGTGCCATCATCGGACTGCTCCTGATAGGCATTCAGACTGCCGTATGGGGACTGATGAAGCAATATGGAGCAAGGCATGATTTCCCGGGCTATCTCCTGAGTTTCCTTCCAAGCATCGCCCTGTGGTGCGCTATGGGCGACCAGAACATCCTGCTTTCTTTTGTGGTTGCACTTTTCGGAGCTCTGCTGATGGGATGGATTCACAACCGATTCCACAACCGGTTGGTAAAGGTGGTGTTCGAACTGGTAAGCACGGCATTGGTTTATTGGTTCCTGGGTCCGGTGGTGTTCCTTTATGCTGCCCTGATGATAGGTGATACGCTGAAGAATGCGCAACAGAAGGACAGTATCCTTTCCGGAATAGGCTATTCTGCCTGCATCCTTGTGCTTACCATAGCCTGGATCCTACTGAGCACGCAGTCTCTGCAGTATCCGATGTATCGCATCTTAGCCGGACTTAATTATTATCGCTATCCGGGTGCGGTATCTCCGTTGCCTTTTGTTGTGATGGTATGGGCTGTTGTGATTCCTTTCCTGGGGATGATTCCATGCCACCGGAAATCCTTGCAGAAGTTGCAGCAATCCAAAGTGGTCATAGTGTTGAGCTATGTATTGGTGATTGTGGCTTCATGGTTCGGCATCAAGGCATCTTTTGATGAAATGACCTACGACCTGATAGATTATGATTTCCTGGTTCGCACCGAACAATGGGATAAGATCATTGAGAAGGCTGAGAAGAAGCCGGCAACCACACCGCTCAGTGTATCGTGTGTGAATCTTGCCTTGAGCCAGAAAGGTATGCTTGCCGACCGCCTTTTCGAGTTCTATCAGAATGGAGGCGAGGGCTTGTTCCCTACCTTTACCCGTGATATGATTTCGCCGGTATCTACAGCCGAAATTTTCTTCCGTCTGGGTATGGTGAATGATGCCGAAAGATATATGTTCGAGGCACAGGAAGCGATACCGAATTATCGCAAGAGTGCCCGCTTGACCCGCAGGATTATAGAGTGCGAAATCATCAACGGTAATTACAAGGTGGCAGCAAAGCTGCTCCGCCGCCTGCAGAAGACGCTCTTCTATAGCAACTGGGCGAACCAGATGATGGCGCTGCTGGGTAATGAGAAGGCTATCAACCGACATCCCGTTTATGGAAAGTTGAGAAAGTATCGTGAGAAGAAGCAGGACTTCCTCTTCAGCGACCGGGAGATGGACCAAATGCTGGGTTTGCTCTTCCTGAATGATAACCATAACAGGATGGCATACGAATATCTGATGTGCTACGAACTCCTGCAGCGCGATATGGAGAAGTTCATGCAGTATTATCCGCTGGGCAGATTCGTGGGTTACGACCATATTCCACGTTCCTTCCAGGAGATTCTCATCGGCAACTGGATGAAGACGCATAGCGATCCACGTACCATCCCATATAGTGTGGATGCACAGAACGTGAACAATACGCTCAACTTCATTCAGCTCTATATGCAGAATCCGAAGAATCCTCAGCTTGATCAGCAGCCGTATGTATCCAATGCCTGGCACTATGTGATGGTGCAGGGGGCTGATGAGGCTGCCGGAAAGAAGGAGGGAATGAAAGAGGTTTATTGATAATGTTAAATGTTAAGTGTTAAATGTTAAGTTGGCATTCTTGCTGATTGGACATTTGGCATGATTATAATATAGATTAATGATGAATATCAGACAATATTTTATGGGATTATTGCTCATGGGGGGCATGTTGGGACTTGGCTCTTGTATGTCCAAACCGGGAATTCTTGTGCCCACCAATCCCATCCAAGCAAATCAACTTCCAAAGATTTATCCTGATTATATTGGAGTTACTGTGCCCGCAACGATTGCTCCTCTCAACTTCAATGTGGAGGATATAGATGCGGAATCTGTTAATGTCGTAGTAGAAGGATCAAAGATAGGTGAACTTCAAAGTGAAGGCGACTACGCAAATTTCGATATCGATGAATGGCATCATCTGCTTGCTCAAAATAGGGGTGGAGATTTGAAAGTTACTGTTTATGTGGAAAAGAAGGGTAACTGGACGCAGTATAAGGACTTCGATATCCATGTCAGTCCATACGCTCTTGATGACTGGGGCTTGACTTATCGTCGCATCGCTCCTGGTTATGAGGTATATGGCAAGTTGGGCATCTATCAGCGCAACTTGAGTAATTTCGAGGAAACGGCAATCCTTGAGAATACCGCAGCGCCGGGTGCCTGTCTCAACTGTCATACGGCAAACAGAACCAATCCCGATCAGTTTACCTTCCATGTGCGTGGCGACCATGGTGCTACCTTGGTTTCTCAGAACGGAAAGCGGGAGTGGCTGAAGGCTAAGAATGATTCCCTGAAGGGTTCGATGGTTTATCCTTATTGGCATCCATCGGGCAAGTATTGTGCTTATAGCACCAATACAACCCATCAGAGTTTCCATGCCGTGAAGGATGAGCGAATTGAAGTCTTCGACCAGGCATCGGATGTCTTCGTTTATCAGCCTGCAACCCATGAACTGATATTGGATTCGCTCCTGATGACAAAAGACCATTATGAGACTTATCCGGTATTCTCGCCTGATGGAAAGACGCTCTATTTCTGCTCTTCTACAGCAGAGCCTATCCCAAGCGGTTACAAGGATATCAAGTATAATATCTGCAAGATTGGTTTTGATGCGGCTACGGGTAAGTTTGGCAACCAGGTGGATACCATCTTCAATGCCCGTGAACTGGGCAAGAGTGCCACCCATCCACGTCCTTCTTATGATGGTAAGTACATCATGTTTACGATGAGCGACTATGGCTGCTTCCCTATCTGGCATAAGGAAGCGGATAACTGGTTGCTGGATTTGAAGACGGGGCAGGCGCGACCAATGACGGCTGCCAATAGCAGGAATACAGATAGCTGGCACAACTGGAGTAGGGATTCCCATTGGTTTGTCTTCACTTCCCGTCGCGGTGACGGTCTCTATACCCGTCTTTATCTTGCCTGCATCGATGACAAGGGCAATGTAAGCAAGCCGTTCCTCTTGCCTCAGCGCAATCCGAAGAAGTACTACGACGAGTTGCTGGATTCCTATAATACCCCTGATTTCACTTCGAAGCCAGTAGAGCTGGATGCCCGTGCGGCAGGAAATGAAATCATGAGTGATAAGAGGATTCCGACAAAGGTTAGATAACGGAATCTTTATAATTCCTTATTCTGTAGAACATGATTCCTTCTCAGCAATGCATTCCATTTCTATCAACCAGCCTGGTCGGCATACTTTAGCCTCCACGATGATGCGGGGAATCTGGGGATAAAACTGCTGCATCAGTCTGTCAACCGTATGATAGTCGGAGATGTCGCGAAGATAGATGATGAAGTATTGGATATCATTCATCGTGGCATCGCCATCTTTCAGCAGGGCGCCAATGTTCTCAAGCAGTCTGCCGGTCTGGCGCACGATGTCGCCTTCATAGACCACATCTCCATGCTTGTCGATACTGGCTGTACCGGAGATGAAGTATTGTTGCTTGAACTGCTGGCTTCCTTCTGGATGGAGAGTATGGGTAGGTAGCGTAAGCCGGGTTCCTCTTTCGAAGGCTACACCATATTCATGGGTAGGATTCAGATGATCGAGTGCCTGAAGATACTTCTTGTCCTCTTCCTTGATATGGGGGATGGTGAGGAAGTCGATGGCTACAGCTGCGTGGCGTACCGGAGTGGCACCACCGATACCCGTGCTGGCAATGTAGTGGGTGTCGGCAGTCAATCCTTCTTGGTCGAAGATGTCATTGCGGGCTTCTACTACGCCTTGATAGTTTACATCGATGTTGGTGACGTATATCCAGGTGCGAACCAGGTTGCGTTCCATGGTCATATCCGTACCTTCGATAGTCTTCTGATATTTATTGAAGAGAAAATGGGTCTGCTCGTACGAATCCTTTCCCTTTGCTTCCTCTTCTGTAAGGCGAAGGCTGTGGAATAAGATAGGTGTAGCTTCATCCGTAGTCTTGATCAGCAGGCTCACCTTGCTGCCATTCAGTGGAGTCTGTTCCACGATAGTGAGGTTTGCGCCTTTCAGAAACTCCTGATAAAGGAGAGATTCTTCTAACTCTTTTATCTGGTTCTGGGAGTCGCTGAGGAATACCTTACAATATTGCAAGGTACGATTTTCCAGTTTCTCTGTATCGAGAAAGTTACCTAGTTTTAGATACAGAAAGTTAAGGCGATCATTGAATGAACCCTTAGCTTCTGGTGATAGTATTATGTATTTGTCCATCTTGTTTTTCTTTTTTCGTCAGCAAAGGTACGGATAATATCTGAGATATAAGAATATAGATAGGATGAAAAGATAAAAATACCGAGATATGGGGATAGGATCAGGCTGGATAGAACGGAAAAGAGGGAAGTAAAGGCTTGTTTTCCTTTACTTCCCCCTATTTTTTTCTTATTTCCTGCTTTAGAGTGATTCGAGCATGCGCTTGATGACAACCTCGGCTGAAATCTCACGGTTGGCTGCCTCTGGAATCACCAGACTGTTCTTGCTCTCGATGACATCATCGGTAACAATCAGACCGCGGCGAACAGGCAGGCAGTGCATGAAGCAACCGTCATTGGTCCAGCTCATGTGCTCCTCGTCGATGGTCCAGCTCATATCCTTGCTCAGAATCTCACCATATTGTGCTGGGTTTTTCACGCCCGGACAGCTCCAGTTCTTGGCATAAACGAAGTCTGCACCTTCCAGAGCCTTTTTCTGGTCGTACTCCACTTTGGCATTACCTACGAACTTAGGGTCGAGTTCATAGCCCTCAGGATGAGTAACCACGAAATCAACATCGGCTGCGTTCATCCATTGAGCGAATGAGTTTGGCACAGCTTGAGGCAAGGCACGGCAGTGAGGAGCCCAGGTCAGGACTACCTTTGGACGAGCCACCTTCTTGTGCTCCTCGATGGTGATGAGGTCGGCGAATGCCTGGAGAGGGTGAACGGTAGCTGTCTCCATAGCGAAGACTGGGCGACCGCTGTACTTTACAAACTGGTTGACGATGGTCTCGGCATAATCGTAGTCACGGTCTTTCAAACCGGCAAAGCTGCGCACACCGATAAGGTCGCAGAAGCTACCCATTACTGGGATTGCCTCAAGCAGGTGTTCACTCTTGTCGCCATCCATGATAACGCCACGCTCTGTCTCCAGTTTCCATGCACCGGCATTCACGTCGAGCACGATTACATTCATGCCCAGGTTCATCGCAGCCTTCTGTGTACTCAGTCGGGTACGGAGACTGTTATTGAAGAATATCATCAGCAAGGTTTTGTTCTTGCCTAACTCCTGATAACCGAAACGGTTTGCTTTCACTTCCTGTGCCTCGGCGAGTGCTGCTTTCAAGTCGCCAAGGTCTTCAACATTAAAGAATGTCTTCATTGTTATTTCGTTTTTTATTTGTTATTTCTGATATATATTGCTCTTGAATCTTTCTTCTTGAATCTTGATGCTTGCAAAGTTTGCATGCAAACCTTGCAAACATGGCAGAAACTAAGACTTGGTACGGAGAGGGTACGGAGCAGGTACGGAGCGGGTCCTGTTAAGCTCTTGTCTGTCCCTGACCAGTAATCAACCATTTGTAGGTGGTAATCTCTTCTAGCGCCATTGGTCCGCGGGCTCCAAGTTTCTGGGTACTGATGCCAATCTCTGCGCCCAGTCCGAACTGTGCGCCATCGGTAAAGCTGGTAGGGGCGTTTACATAAACGCAGGCTGCATCTACCAATGCCTGGAACTTCTTCTGGGCTGCTTCGTTGTTGGAAATGATGCTCTCGCTGTGTCCGCTTCCGTAAGTGGCGATATGGTCGAGTGCCTCATCTTCTGAAGCGACGGTCTTGATACCCATCTGCATGCTGAGCCATTCGGTGTTCCAGATACTCTTCACGTTAGTATCTGTTTCCATCATCTTCGCTTCGCTTTCTTCTGCCTTATATAATAAGGTATCAGGATAGTGTCCCTTTAAGGCTTCATAAGTCTTGGCATCAGCATGAATTTTGGTCTGTTTCTCGGCGAGTCCTTCACAGAGGGCAGGGAGGTCGCTTAATCTGCTTTCGTGAATCAGCAGACAGTCGAGCGCATTGCATACGCTCACTCTTCTGCATTTGGCATTGGTGATGATGCGCTTACCCATCTCCAGGTCGCCATCCTTGTCGAAGTAACAATGTACCACGCCGGCTCCGGTTTCGATAACCGGAACTTTGGCAGTATCACGGACGAAGTTGATGAGCTTCTTTCCTCCACGAGGAATACAGAGGTCAATATAGCCCACGGCATTCAGCATTTCGCCGGTAGCTTCGTGGGTAGCAGGGAGCAGTGTAACGACATTCGGGTCAATGCCAAAAGTTATCAACACCTTGTGGATAAGTTCGACACCCGCTGAGTTAGAGGCGTTTGCATCCTTTCCTCCTTTCAGTACGCACGCATTTCCGCTCTTGAAACAGAGTGAGAAAACATCGTAAGTCACATTAGGACGGGCTTCATAAATCATACCGATAACTCCGAATGGAACGGCTACTCGCTGCAGATGCAAACCATTTTCGAGTGTTTTGTCTTTGAGAACTCTTCCGAGCGGTGAGGGCAGGGTACTTACGTGTCTCATATCTGAAGCAATATCCTGGAGTCGCTGCTCTGTGAGTTGCAATCGGTCGTAGAGCGGGTTCGCCTTGTCCATCTTCGCCAAGTCCTCCGCATTTGCTTTCAAGAGCGCTGGAGTCTCTGCGATGATGGCATCAGCCACCGCCTGCAGGATTTCATTACGTTGTTCATCAGTTAGCAAACCAAGTGTTTTGCTAGCTGCCTTCACTTTTTGGAAAGTCTCTTTCAGTTCCATTCGCTATTTCCTTTCTTATTTTTATGATAAGATATTTTGTAATGTGTTACGAGTTCCCTCTTAACAACGGCAAAGGTAAGCATAAATATCGGAAATTGCAAACTTTATGCAAGGAAAAGTAATGATTTTATAGATAAATGGATAGTTATACGGAAAATGATATTAAAAAAGGTCAGACAGTGCCTGACCTTTTTGGGGTAGCAAAGAAGATTCAGCAGACAGTGTCTGCTGTTTTTGCTTTTTGAATTCTTCAGACACTGTCTGAAGAATTGTTAACTCTTTGAATTTCAGGTAGAACTTCTTGAAAGATACGATTTTATATCGAAAAAGCAATCTTTCTCTTCACTTTTTTCGATAAAAAGTTGCAGATAATAATTGTATTTCCAGAAGAAAGTAGTATCTCTGCATCAGAGTTTGTAGTTGTACAACTATAGTGTATAAGGTTGTACAACTATGGGGGGTAAAGTTGTACAACTATAAGGTGTAAAGTTGTACAACTATAAGGCGTAAGGTTGTACAACTATAAGGTGTTGTCACTATAGCCAGCAGATGTGCTGACTGCAGTCGGCAGACCTGCTGACTAGGCTCAGCAGAGCTGCTGAGCCTAGTGACAAACTCCGAGAAGCAGCATTCTCTTACCCTAGAAACTGTCTCTGCTACCCCGAGAAACTATCTCCGTTAACCTGAGATTCAGTGTCCGTAAGCTTAAACAATCATATTCTCTTACTTAAGCAACCATATTCTCTGGCTTGTTAAAGCAGTTAGGGAATCTACATATCCATAGTGTAGTTGTGAAGATATTCCCAAGCATCGTTCAAATCACGTAAAGGGAGGCGCTCTTTTACGAGTTTTATCTTTAATGCCTTGCAGAATGCTTTCTGAACAGATTCTGTTGCCATCTCCTCCAACTTAATATAGTTAGGACGCTTAGAGAACAAACAAGTCGTCCATTGTTACTACCGACTGAACATCCCAGGCATAAGGATTGTCGGATAATCCCATGGTCGTAATCATTGTAAGATGCACGGCTTTTTCGGTGCCAGTTTCTTGGATGAAACGCTCTCGCTTGTTTTGTAAACTCGCATCTATCGTATTAGTTATCTGAAATGGAGCCTTGGAGTATTTGATTTCACAGAGATTGATGACATCATCGTTCCTGTCTATCAGCAAGTCGATCTGTGCTCCCGGCTTTTCCTTGCTCCCAGTTACACTCCAAGAATAAACCGTGGTGATAACTCCTTGAATGCCTAGCTTTGCCTTGATTTGCTCCACATGCTGCAGGCATACTCGTTCAAAAGCCAAACCGCACCACGTATTGTACTCGGGTTTGCCGGTAATCTTGGTCCAATATTGTGCATCATTGATATAGCTGTCCTTGATAAACTTATAATAAAATAAGGTGTAATTATCCATTAGCTGGAACAAGGCATTCTTTGCTTTCATTCCGATGCAATTGTATTTTCGGATAAATCCGCAATATTCCAAATTCTCTAAGTATTCCGTCAACTTGCCATTGTCGGTCAATTTGGTTGCTCGTAAGATTTCTGTTCGGGTCATTCCAACTTTCTTGGTGGCCAAAGCATCTACTATCGAGAGATAAGGCTTAGGCTGTTTGAACAAAGAGTCGTATAAGTCATCAAACTCGTGACGAAGATTGCCATCCTCTGAGAAAAACAACTGGTTGATGTTCTGTGCCAGGCTCATTCCTGGTTTCAGTTGAGACCAATAAAACGGAACACCTCCCATAATCATATATCCTTCCAAAACCTGTCGGCGATTAAAGCGCAGTCCCATTTCTTCAGAATAGAGTTCGCATTCCCTTAAGCAAAACGGTTTCAGATGAATACGGACAGACACACGGTTGTGCAATCCACCATGATTTTTAATCACCTTATTGATAATCCATGAGGTAGCACTGCCGCAAACGATGAGGAGAATATCCTTGCGGGCGGAAGCCCATCCATTCCAGAAATGTTCCAAAGCCGAAAGGAAATTGGAGCGTGGAGAATCCATCCATGGCATCTCGTCGATGAACACTACTTTCTTGGGGATAGTAGATTGTGCTAGTAGTTGCCCCAATCTGTCAAAAGCATCATACCAATCTTTTAACTTAGACTGTTTCTGTTTGCTATATGATGCGAGTGAACGGTTGAACTCTGCCAATTGTATGTGATTGGTCTCATTTGCCAATCCTGTATGATAAAAGGCAAAGTCATTGTTGAAGGCCTCCCTTACCAGGAAAGTCTTTCCCACTCGTCTGCGCCCATATATGGCAACAAACTTCGATTCATCAGCAATCAATGCTTGATGAAGTGTCTTCAGTTCTTCTTTTCTACCTATTAACATGATTCAAATAGTTATGTTTCTGGGGCAAATATACGAAAAAATAGTGAAATAACGTGCGGAATCTATCTTTTTTAGATACATTCCGCACGTTTAAAGTATATTTTTAACGTTTGTTGCTATAAAAAGTAAAGAAAAGAGTATGCGGAATAGCCCAAATATGAAGCGATATCTAAGAAAATGTGCTTTAAACGTGCGGAATGTGTCTTTTTTAAGCACATTCCGCACGTTTAAAGCACATTTTCACTGTCGCAGAAATACTCGGGACTTTCATAACCTTGGTAGATGAAAGGATTTGCTAATTTCCTGTTACTTAGTTTCATACGCCATTACATCTTTAGTGTTACAACTTTTATGTAATGGCAAAGGTACAGCTATTTCTTGAATATGCAAAAGAAAATGGCAGAAAGTTGAGGTACATACTCAACTTTCTGCCATTTATGATGCAATCTTTTGATTATTTAATCTTCTTGAATGTGATAGTACTAGGATATGAGGCGTTGCCATCCAGATTGTATTTTAAAACCATAGTTGTCAAATTAATACTCTGTATGGTATAAACATCTAAAACTTTGATGCAATCTTCTTCTTCGTATGTAGTTAATTTGTTGCCTGAGATAGTATAGCCTTCTCCGGAACACTCTATTTTCCATTTGTTTCCAGTCCAAATATACTCATTGAAAGTGCCACCTTGCTTGAATTCGAAAGAGATAGCATCATCAATGTCTATGTCCTGATCTACTTTAGCTGGCTTGTCATTTTCATCCCAGTCATAGCCTGTTACATGTGTAGGTTGCCACATTCCAATGATGTATGTCTGGACATCTTCTGTGGAAGGCGTGTCTTCGTCATCTGAAGAACAAGCAGTGAAGGACACCATTGCAAACAAGGCGAAAAGAATCGCCAAAAGAGAAAAATGTAACTTTTTCATAAAATTTGCCCGTTATGCCGATAGCTAAGCTTTTAATGTTATTAAATTAGTTGACTGGATAGATTGCGAAGCCATCGTTCTACATAACCTACGGATACAAACACGTGGACGAAACTTGTCCAAATTGCAGCCGTAGGAAAAGCTGATTAGAACAACAAGTAACGCCCACGATATAGCGGACGTTCACTATCTGTCGTTTCTAATGCTCTTTTTGAAATTTCCTACGTTCCAATTTGCATGACCGAATAGCAAACGCTAATTTAACCATCAAAAATATGGAAGTCCTCACAATAGTGTGATTCGATTCCAACTGCAAAGATAAGGATAATTCTTGAAATAGCAAAATAAAACCCAGAAATTTTAAAGGAAAAATTTTCTTTTTGCCTTGCTTCTGTTCTTTTTAAGTTTGTCTGCACAGCCCTCTTGCTTATCTTTAAATGTCAAAGGATAGTTCTATGAAGAACGTTCCTTATTCTCTTATATATTGTTGATGATGTTGTATCACAAGAGAATTGTATTCGTACGATTATAGGTGTTGTCACTGTAGTCAGCAGAGGCGCTGACTGCGGTCGGCAGACCTGCTGGCTAGGCTCAGCAGAGCTGCCGAGCCTAGTGACAATCTTCGAGAAACCATATTCTCTTACTCAAGAATCTGTCTCCGCTAACTCAAGAAACTATCTCCGTTAACCCGAGATTCAGTGTCCGTAAGCTTAAGCAACCACATTCTTTTACTTAAGCAACCATATTCTCAATTTTCTGCCATTTCATTTGCTCGTTTCATTTTCTTTTTGTATTTTTGCCCCTCTAAACATTATATATACTATTAACTTGATTAATTGAGATACGGCTTATGAGCAATATAAAGACGATATTGGCAGGCTTGTCCTTGACGATGGCGGTGGGGATGCCGGCAGTGGCGAGTGATGAACTTACAATGGTGGTAGGTACCTATACTGGCCAGAGTACTTCGGATGGAATGTATGTTTATCGTTTCAACCAACGAACGGGGAAATCGCAATTGGTGGGCGATGTGCAGGCTGGCAATCCTTCGTTTCTCATGATGAATCATGATGCAAATCGAGTTTATGCCGTGAGCGAATATGATGATGGGCGACAAGGGCTCGGGGCTTTCATCCTCAATAAGAAGGAGGGAACGATGACTCCGCTTGGGTATCAGAAGTGCGGAACGAAGGCTACTCGACAGGAAAACAAGATGCCAGGTGCAGCACCATGCAATGTGATGCTTTATGGCGGATATGTGGTGACATCCAATTATAATGGGGGTGATATTTCCGTATTCCCAATCAAGGAAGATGGAAGTGTGGCGCCTGAATCTCAGTATTTCGATATGCATCGAGAGGGGAACGGCGTGGTATCGCATATCCATTGCTGCCAGATGACTCCTGATCATCAATATATGCTTGCCAATGATTTGGGGAACGACTGTATCTGGCGCTTCCAGGTAAATGATGGCAAGGAATTTTTATCTAATCCTGTTCTTGCCTATCAGGCACCTAAAGGAACGGGACCACGCCATCTTGTATTCAACTCAAAAGGCAATGTGGCTTACCTGATAGGCGAACTGGATGGCACGGTAACCGTATTGGGATATAACAAGGGTACATTGCAGGAGTTGCAGCGCATACAGGCATCGAAGACCCGTACGCTTGGAAGTGCCGATATTCATCTGTCTCCTGACGGTCGCTTTCTCTATGCATCCCATCGGTTAACCGATGAGGGCATCTCGGTATTTGCTGTAGATAAGAAATCGGGGCTGCTCACAAAGATAGACTTCCAACCCACAGCTGCCCATCCTCGCAATTTCGCCATCACGCCTAACGGACAGTTCATGCTTGTGGCGTGTCGTGACAGTCATGTGATTCAGGTTTTCAAACTCAATAAGAAAACTGGAATGATGGTTGATACGAAGCAGGATATAAAGGTTGGAAAACCTGTCTGCGTGCAGTTTGCCAATTAATACGCTTTGGGGCTTACCAGGCACTTGTTCTGGTTAGCCTATCACATTGCATAGTCGGTTGATGGCTGCATCAAAAGTGGTGAGGTCTTTGGCTCGCTTTCTGATGGCTGTCTTGTAATTATAGATGGTTTGCGTAGAATAGAACAGGAGGGTGGCCAGTTCCTGACCATCTGTAATTCCTAGTCGCATCAGTGCATAGATACGCAGTTCCTTGGTGAGACTGTTAGGGGCAGGGAGAACAATCTGCTTTTCTGGCAACAGCAGTTGGTTGAACTCTTCCACGAAATTCGGATATAAGTCAATGAATGCCTTGTCGAAGCGAATATAGAAGTTGGCAGCCTCTTCTTCTGCCAGCTTGTAGCTGCTGATGGCAGTCAGAAGATCGGCAGTTTGTTTTGCCTTGATTTTGCGGCTTACCAATTTGCGATAATCATCCAGTTTCTTGATATATACGGCACTGATGTCCAGGAATAAATGCATATAGGTCTCTCTTCGCTTATTGGTGTTGATCAGCTTCTGGTTCAGTTCGTCCAAGAGTATATTTTGGCTTTTTATCTCCCGACGGCTCTTGGCTAGACGCTTGTTCATCTTGAATGCAAAGAAAGCCATGGCAAGGAATCCTAGCGACAGGATACTTACGATGACGAGGGATGCTGTTACGATGCGGTTCTTGCGTACTTCTGCTTGATGGTTCGTTTCTGTGATAAGGGGAAGTATGCGTGAAATCTCAACCATGCGGAGACGGTTGTTGTAGAATTGGGCATCCTCCATGGAGCAATAGATGTATTTGGAAGCCCTCTTTGCATAGGAGGCATCCTTATTATATAGATAGGTGGAAAGTTCCTGAAGGGCAAGATTCTCCTTCAGGGGACATATCTGGTCTGAGATGGCTGCTTCTACAATATACTTTTCATATAAATCCTTTTGGTCGATATCATAATAATAGCGGGCAATGCAATATGCCGAAGAGGCATGTACACGGCTGTTCAGGGGACTGGCTGAAAGTGCCTTCATGTAGAACTGAAGCATCTTTTTGCTAGTACGCTGCTTTAGAAATTCAAACTCTCCCGAAAGATAGTAATAAAGAGCGGATTCCTTGTTGCCGATATGCTCAAGAGTCTTGCCTAAATAAAAACGTTTTTTGGCTTCTAATCCTTCTTGAAATTCCGACTTGTTGCAAAAAGTTTCCCAATAGTTATATACCCAAGTCAAGGTATAATAATAGTATTGCAATAACTTAGGTGACATTTTCTCCACATCCATTTCGAGCATTAGGTCTTCTGCCTGGCTGTAGAAACCGCCTGTTGACAGCACTGCCGCACGATTGATTTTATTCAGGTTGATAAAATAATCATCCTGAAGTTGTGCTGCCAGCTGGTAGCCCTTCTTGGCGTAGGTCATGGCAGAGTCGTAACGGTAGGTATAATACTCTCTGTAGATTTGGTTATAGAGACTAAGCTGGCTGCGCTTGTCGGAAGTCATGTATAGTTGCTTTTTGAGTCTTAGCAGTTTCGCTTCTTTTCTTTGGGTAAATTTGCTTCGCTGAGCGATGTAACTGTCTAAACGATGGAACAGCTGTTCCTCGTTTACGGAAGAAGCACTTGCCAGCAATGGCATAAGCATCATTAAGAACCACAATACTACTTTCATAACTATTCTTTTAATTGTTATTGTTACTATCAGATAGGCTATTAGAGTGCCTTATAATTGTATTTTTCTGCAAAGATACTACTTTTATTCCTCTTTTTATTATCTACTCTATTAAAAAGTATTAATATCTTTGGTAGCTTGATTATTAATAGGTTATGAACTTAATGAACCTGGCATTTATCTACTCGTAACCTACACATGATGCCAATGTCTGAAAAATCTCCTTAACTTTGCAACCGCAACCGAATCGCATTCGGTGGCAAGTGAAATCATGACAAAATAAGAATAAACAACTGTAAGATTATGAGCTTAAGAATCCGTACATTTTCTATGGCTTTGGTAGCGATGTCTGCTGCAAGCCAAGTGTATGCACTTCCTTCTGACGATTCTGAAAACAAGGAGAAAAAGGAAGAGCGTAATGTGATGCTCAACGCATCTGATGCCAACAAGCCTCGTGAAATCCAGATAGGATTGCCAAGCGAGGATGTAACCGTATATGAGAACGGTCTTCCTGCCGTTTACTCTTCTTCCGTACACAAACTGTCTGCACATTGGCGAAGCGATGCCTCACTGAAAGGTACCGACTTAATGACTCCATCTGAGTCTGCCATTGCTACTGGTAATATTGCGTACGCAGTTTCTTCTTTCAGCGAGTTGGGACAGAAAGAGTTCAAGGGCAAGCTCAACTATAAGGCAAACCATTTTGGTATGCAGAATGTAGATCTCAACCTGTCTGGTGGAATCGGTGACAATTGGCTTTATACAGCCAGTATGTATCAGAATTTCGATCCAGGTAGTTTCAAGCTTCGCTTTACTGATTATGCCGACCGTACCCAACTTTATCATTTCGGTATCACACGTATCTTGAATGATGGAAAGGGACGTGTCTCCTTATTATATAAGTATTCCAACAGTAAGAACCCTGGCAATTTTGCCAATGCAGCCCCATTTATCTATTCTGGTGACGGCAGTATCAAGAAGATTGATGGCTTTGACCCTGGTATGGACTCATACGTGCAGCGTCAAGGTTCTTTCCAATACTTGAATACAAAGTCAGGAAAGATGGAGACATGGAATATGAGCGATGGCAGTGAGAATCATGCCAACGAGATTGCCCTCATCAGTCAGTATCAGTTTGATAATGGATGGTTGTGGAAATTCAACGCTAAGTATATGAATGCTCCACGTGCCAATTATGCGGATTACGGAGGAAGTACCATCTCTCAGGTGAGCGAGGCTGATGGCTATCAGCTTTCTGATGGGTCTGCCTACAGTGGCTACATAGAGGGACGTCGCACCTGGTTGCATGTTGGTAAGGTGAGCAATGCGCTTTTGACTACCGAAATCTCCAAGCAGTTGAACAACCATAAGTTAATGATTGGTTTGAACGAGTGGTATTACCATCTCAATTACTATTCGTCTTCGTTCCAGTGGGCAGGCACCGTAGAAGCTTATCCACGCACATTGAGCCAGATGTATGTCAATCCGCTTGATCCTACACAGACAGCCCGTCGTTCTGAGACTTTCGGTTATAATGAGTTGAGTCCTGAATACACCAAGGGATCAGAGAACAAGTTGGCACTCTACTTTACCGACGAATGGAAGGTAAGTCCTAAGTTCAAGGTGTTCTATGGTGGTAGATTGGAGTACTACCGTATGTCTGCCGAGCAGATTTCTACTCCACGTTTCTCAGGATTCCACATGGGTAACTATAATACATACGCCACTGCTGCTGATGGTTCTGTTGTTGCTACCGAGCACAGCATCGAAGCAAAGAACGTAACCAAGGATAAATTGAATTATGCAGCCACCTTGCAATTGACGTATAACCTTACCCGCCAGTTTGGTTTGACAGCCGATGCTACCATCGCCACCCGTTTCCCACGCATCAGCGAGTATGCAGGAACAGGTCCTACCGAGGAGCAGTATAAGCGAGTAACCATCCCACTGATTCGTGGTGGTATTTTCTACAAGAACGATTGGATTGACCTTTCTTCAATGGTGACCTACATATCAAAGTCGAACAATATCGACCAGCAGAATCTTACCAAGCCTGGCACTACAGAGGGCAAGACCGTGTTGCTCATCTATAATATCCAGACTTTGGGTTGGACAACCTCGGCAGAAATCAATCCGTTCAAGAACTTCCACATGCATGCACTCTTCACCTATCAGAAGCCGGTGTATAAGAACTATAATGCGAGCGTAACGTTCAGTGACGGTCAGTCTATGGGTGTGAATGCCAATGACATGATTGTCAAGGAGATTCCTCAGGTTCTTATCGAGTTGGACCCTAGATATGATATCACCAAGAATCTGAATGCCTGGTTGAGCTTCCGTTACTTCGGTAAGACCTATGCCAACCTTCAGGAGGCACTCTATTTCAATGGTCACTGGGAGACTTTTGGCGGAATCAACTGGAATGTGAACAAGAAGCTGAGCCTTGGCGTGAGTGTCATTAATATCTTCAACGAGAAGGGTGCCAAGGGTACCATTAACGGCTCTGAGCTGATTACCAAGCAGGAAGCCGGAAAATATGAAGGCAAGTACATGAGTGGTAGCTATCTCCGTCCGTTTACGGTAGAATTCTCTGCAGGAATCAAATTCTAAGATAATAACGAAAGAATTATAGCGTTTAATTATAACATAGCAATCACATAAAAACCAAAGAACAATGAAAAAGGTATTTATGATTATCGCAGCGATGTGCATGACATCTATCATGGCATCTGCTCAAAAGACCATCCGAGTGTCAACCGATAAGACCGACCTCGTGATGCAGGTTTCTCCTAAGGGTCGCCTCTATCAAGTGTATCTGGGTGACAAGTTGAAGAATCCTTCAGATTACAATCATCTGAAGTGGGATGTATATGCTGCCTCTGATGGTGCCGTCTGCCAGCGAGGACATGAGGTTTATGCATCCTCTGGTGCAGAAGATTTCTTCGAGCCAGCAGTGGCAGTGACCCATGCAGATGGTAACATGACCACCTATTTGTATTATCAGTCTTCTGAAGAAAAGGCTATCAGTGGAGGTGTTGAGACCATCATCACTCTTAAGGACAAGGTATATCCGCTGACCGTGAAGCTCCACTATGCTGCTTATCCTAAGGAGAACGTCATCAAGGCGTGGAGCGAAATTTCTCATAAGGAGAAAGCTCCGGTTACGCTTTGGAGATATAGCTCTACAATGCTTTATTTTAAGGCAAACAAGTATTTCGTTACCAATTATCATAGCGACTGGGCTAAGGAAGGACAGCCTGAGACTTGCCAGTTGACTGCTGGTAAGAAGATTGTTGATACCAAGTTGGGGACCCGTGCAGCCATGCATGAGGAGCCGTTCTTTGAACTGGGATTCGATGAGCCTGCCAAGGAGAATGAGGGCAAGGTGATGCTTGGAACCATCGGATGGCCTGGCAACTTCCGCTTTACCTTCGAGGTAGATAACGTGGGAGCCCTTCGTGTTATCCCTGCCATCAATCCATACGCCTCTAATTATAAGCTGAAGGCTGGTGAGACATTTACTACCCCTGAGTTTATCTTTGCCATGAGCGATAATGGTATCGGTGAGGCTTCCCGTAATTTGCACAATTGGGCTCGTCAGTATCAGGTAAACATGGGTATGGAAGATCGCCTTACGCTCTTGAACAACTGGGAGAATACCGGCTTCGACTTCAACCAGCAGAGTCTTGCTGAGTTGATGAAGGATGCCAAGGACCTGGGTGTAGACATGTTCTTGCTTGATGATGGTTGGTTTGCCAATAAGTATCCTCGCAAGGACGACCATGCAGGTCTCGGCGACTGGGAGGCTACCAAGAGCAAGCTGCCTGATGGAATACCTGGATTGGTAAGAGATGCCAAAAAGGCTGGTGTGAAGTTTGGTATTTGGATTGAGCCTGAGATGGTGAATCCTAAGAGTGAACTCTTTGAGAAGCATCCTGACTGGGTGATTATGCAGCCAAAGCGTGATACCTATTATTACCGCAACCAGCTGGTGCTTGATATCAGTAATCCTAAGGTACAGGATTATGTGTTCGGCATCGTGGATCGTATCATGACAGAGAATCCGGATGTGGCTTACTTCAAGTGGGACTGCAACAGTGTGATTACCAATATCTATTCTCCATATCATAAGGAGAATCAGGGTAATTTCTATATCGATCATGTGCGTGGTATCTACAAGGTGCTTACCCGTATTCATAAGAAGTATCCTAAGTTGCCGATGATGCTTTGCTCAGGTGGTGGCGGCAGAATGGATTACGAGATGCTGAAGTATTTCACTGAGTTCTGGTGTTCAGACGATACTGATCCATACGAGCGCCTCTACATCCAGTGGAGTCTGTCTAAGTTCTTCCCAGCTAAGACCATGGGTTCGCATGTAACCAACTGGAACAAGAATACCAGTGTGAAGTTCCGTACCGATGTTTGCAGTTCATGTAAGTTGGGCTTTGATATCGACCTCAAGTCGCTTTCTGCTGATGACTACAAGTTTGTGCAGAATGCAGTCAAGAACTACGATAGCATGAAGCCGATGATTCTTGAGGGTGACCAGTATCGCCTGGTTTCTCCATACGAAGGCAACCACTGTGCCATTAACTATGTAAGTAAGGACAAGCAGCGTGCCGTTCTCTTTGCTTACGACTTGCATCCACGCTACAAGGAGCCTGTGATGAATGTGAAGATGCAGGGATTGGATGCCGATAAGGTTTATACCGTAAAGGAGACCAATCTGATGCCTGGCAAGGAATCTGATTTGGAGTGCAATGGCAAGCAGTACAGCGGTGACTATCTGATGAAAGTCGGCTTGAATGTATTCAGCCAGACAGATGGAACAAGCCATGTATTGGTATTAGAATAACGTATCAACTATTCATAATGAAAACAAAAAGCAGCAAAGTCTATAATAGGCTTGCTGCTTTTTTAGGTTTCTGTATTTCTTATCCCTAATGATTTTACTTGTTTAGCGGTCTTGCCACAAACTCAGTATGAAGGGTCTCCATCGGATGTTCCTTCAGATTGATGAGAATGTTTGGCGTATTGCCGTTGGCGATGATTACCTTGATGCCGGCATTGGCTACGTCGTGGGCGGTCTTTACCTTTGATGTCATACCGCCTCTGCCGTGGCTGCTCTTGCTGGCAAGGATATACTCGCTGATGTCGCGGTCGTAATAAACCGATGGGATGATGCGGGTGGTTGGCTCGCTTGGGTCGCCATTGTAGATGCCATCCACATTACTTAATAGGATCAAGGTGTCGGCATTCATCATCTTGGCAATCAAGCCTGACAACTCATCGTTATCGGTAAACATCAGCTCGGTGATGCATACGGTATCGTTCTCGTTGACGATAGGGAGCACGTTGTTTTCCAGCATCACCTGCATGCAGGCTTCCTGGTTCTTATACTGCTCCTCGGCACCGAAATTCTCCTTCATGGTCAATACCTGACCTATCTTGATCTTGTATTCGCGGAAAAGGTTGTAATAGAGACCTACGAGTTTCACCTGTCCGATGGCAGAGAACAGCTGGCGTTGCTCCACGCTGTCCAGATGGTGGTCAACGTGCAGTTCGGCTCTTCCGGCAGCCACGGCACCAGAAGATACCAGAATCACCTCATAGTCATGCTTTCTGAGCCAGACAATCTGATCAACAATCGCCGACATTCTCGTTACATCCAGTTTTCCGTCTTCTCGTGTCAGCACGTTGCTGCCCACTTTTACTACGATTCTTTTTCCCATTTTATGCTGATATTTAGTTGGAGCAAAGGATTTGAAAATTCAAATCCTTTGCTCCAACAATCATTATTTCTTTTTAGTGTCTTTTTCTCGAATCTCTACTCTTCGAATCTTGCCGGAGATGGTCTTTGGCAGTTCATCTACGAATTCGATGATGCGAGGATATTTATAAGGAGCAGTCTCGTGCTTCACATGATCCTGCAGCTTCTTGATGAGGTCTGGACCTGCCATACTCTTGTATTCATCCTTCAATACGACGGTTGCCTTGACAACCATGCCGCGGATTGGGTCTGGCACACCGGTGATGGCGCACTCTACTACGGCAGGGTGAGTCATCAGGGCATTCTCTACCTCGAAAGGACCGATGCGGTAGCCAGAACTCTTGATCACGTCATCGATTCTTCCCTCAAACCAGAAGTAGCCTTCCTCATCACGCCAAGCCATATCGCCTGTGTGATAGTAACCATCGTGCCAAACCGATTTGGTCTGCTTTTCATCACGATAGTAATATTTGAAGAGACCGATAGGCTTGTTGTCGCCGATGCGGATGCAAATTTCGCCCTTTTCACCATCCTCGCATTCCGTCATGTCTGGGCGAAGGATGTGAACATCATATTGTGGGTTAGGCTTGCCCATGCTTCCTGGCTTTGGCTTGATCCAAGGGAAGGTTCCCAAGGTCATGGTGGTCTCGGTCTGTCCGAAGCCCTCGTAAATCTGAACACCCGTCAGCTTCTGGAAGGTTTCTGCCACGGATGGGTTCATTGCCTCACCCGCTGTGGTGCAGTATTCAAGACTGCTGAGGTCATACTTAGAGAAATCTTCCTGAATCATGAAGCGGTAGATAGTAGGAGGGGCACAGAAAGAGGTGATGTGATACTTCTCAATCTGGCGCATAATCTTATCTGCCGTAAACTTCTCGTGGTCGAAGACGAAGACGGTGGCTCCGGCAAACCATTGTCCGTAGAGCTTGCCCCATACTGCCTTGCCCCAACCGGTATCGGCTACGGTAAGGTGGATGGAATTCTCGTGGAGATTATGCCAATATACACCCGTGGTCAGGTGACCGAGGGCATAGAGGTGATCGTGTGCCACCATCTTTGGCTCGCCAGTGGTTCCCGATGTGAAGTACATCAGCAGGGTATCCTCGTTAGAGTTTACATGTTCCGGGCGAACGAAAGGAGCGCATTCGTTCCATTCCTTCATCCAGTCGTGGAAACCTTCAGGGATATCCGGACCGATACTGATCAAAGTCTTGACAGTAGGACTTTCTGGCATAGCCTGATTAACCTGCTCTACCACGTAATCATCGCCGCAGCAGATGATAGCCTTCACGCTTGCTGCATTGTTGCGGTAAACGATGTCGTGCTTGGTAAGCATGTGGGTAGCAGGGATGGCTACGGCGCCCAACTTGTGGAGACCGAGCATGGCAAGCCACCACTGATAGTGACGCTTCAGAATCAGCATCACCTTATCATCGTGACCGATACCGAGACTCTGGAAGTAAGCGGCAGCCTTGTCGCTCTGCTCCTTCAGGTCCTTGTATGTGAAACGGATTTCCTCACCTCGTTCGCTTGCCCAAAGTAGCGCCACGTGATCAGGTTTGATCTTTGCCCATTCGTCCATCACGTCGTAGGCAAAGTTGAAATCTTCTGGTATGATAAACTCCAGATGCTCCTTGAAGTCTTGCTCTGAAGTGAATTTTGTCTGTTTAAGAAATCTCTCGATCATAATAACTCTCCTAGATAATTATACAAAGGAACTTGGCAGGCTCATTGTTGAGTGAGCGGAAGCAGTGTGACTTCTTGCTGTCGAAGTAGATGCTGTCGCCCGGGTTCAGTACCATCACCTTCTCTTCGATGGTAACTTCCAGCTGTCCCTCAATCACATAATCATATTCCTGTCCGTCGTGTCCGTTCTTGTTTGGCTTCTTGTCGCCTGGCAACGGATCCACCTGTACCATGAACGGATTCACCTTTCTATCCTTGAATCCTACGGCAAGGCTCTGGTATTTATACTGGTTGTTGCGGTCTATCTCCGGTCCCTGTCCCTTGCGGGTAACGTAGTATCCCTTCATGCGAGGTTCCTCGCCGAAGAGCAATACGTCGAGGTCGATGCCGTATCGCTTGGAAATTTTTGAAAGTCGATACACAGAAGGGTCGGCTTCTCCCGACTCAATCTTGAGATAGTGGTCAAGACTGATTTCGCAAAGTTCAGCCACCTCCTCTGCAGGAATGTTGAGAACCTCGCGGAGACCTTTCAGTCTTTCACCGATTTGCTTAATTGCTTCGTCCATAATCGAATATTTTATTGGTTGTTTTATCTTTTACCTGCCAGCAAACCATTGATCACTGCGCTAGTAAAGCCGCCCTGTTCCATGGTGTTGAGGCCCTTGATGGTGCAGCCGCCAGGAGTAGTAACCTTATCAATGGCAGCCTCTGGGTGTTCGCCTGTTGCCTGGAGCAACTCCACGGCACCCTTCACGGTCTGCAAGACAATCTTCTGGGCATCCTTTGCCTTGAAGCCCATCTCTACGCCGCCTTCCACATTGGCTCTTACATAGCGCATCGCATAAGCAATAGCGCATGACATAGCTGTGGCTGCAGGGAAAAGACGCTCTTCCATGATGAGGCTCTCGCCCAATTCATCGAAAATTTCTGTAATCTGCTGGATTTCTGTGGCAGATGCATCCACAGGAGTGATGAAGGTCATCGACTGCTTGTAGGCGATGGCGATGTTTGGCATCACAAGGAAGAAGGTTGGGGTGATGCCATCCTTGTCCAGCCACTCCTTGATGTTGGCTGAAGGCACACCGGCTGCAACGACCACGAGTTTCTGGCTCTTGTAGTTGAGTGCATCCTTGATTCCCTTCAATGTCTTTTCTACGCACCATGGTTTTACTACCACGCATACGATGTCTGCGCCGTGGCAAGCCAACTGGTTGTCGAGGGTTACGCTGGCTCCTTCGCTTGTGAAGTGATCCAAAACTGGTTGGTTATGGTCTGATACCGTAATATCTGATGGAGTGAACTTCTCGCTCTGCAAGAGTCCTTCTGCCATAGCACCGCCCATAGCACCTGCTCCGATAATTGTTATTTTCATTGTCGTCTTATAGTTAAAATGCAATTACGGTGCAAAGATACTACTTTTATCTGAAAATAGCGTGTTTATAGACGATTTTTTAAGGAAGTACGCTTGTTTGCTGACGATATTTTAAGAATTTTGCTAGTTTGCTCCCATTCTGGAAGTATCTACGTCCTTGGTCCTCTTTTCCTTGTACTTGCCTATCTTATAGATGATGGAGATGGAGGCTGATGCCCAATCTTGCTTGATGTTCATGTGGTAGTCTTGATTGCCTTGTACTGATTTTGTAGAGAATCCCTCGTTGAAGATATTGCTGCCTTTAATCACAATGCTCCATTTATCATTATCGGAAGCCCACCTCAACATAGTAATCAAGAGAAAGACTGATTTGATGTCATAGAGTCCTTGAATGGCTTTCGACTGATAGAATGGGTTAAGTATGAAATGGATGTGATGGCTTCGGCTAAGCTGGGCGGATAGATTTCCGGCAAGAATGGCAGAAATATGTTTGCGATTGAAGGGCAAGTCAAAGAAATCGTTACTCTTGTCATTTCTGTAGATTCCTGTTGCCGAAACACTTCCGTTCATCCAATTGCCTATACCGAAAGTCGTCGATGCTCTAATGCCTATAGTATGATTATAGTCGAAATTGGTCTCCTTCATAATGACTGCCAGGTGGTCGGTAGTCTGATAAGGCAACTGCACAGAATAGTTGGGTTGGAACTCTGCAAATGCCATCAATGTATGGCGACTTTTGATTGTCCACATCAAGTTGGTCTCGTATGTAGAGTAAGGCTTGAGATGAGGATTTCCCCATATCTCCATATAGGTAGAGGCATAGTAAATGCTGCTCATAGTTGACCAATAGCTAGGAAACTGTGAGCTGGAACTGAAGGATAAGTTGAGTATGTTGCCAGGATTGGCTTTCCACGATGCATTAAGAGTGGGATAAATATGCCATTTGTTCCATTGTGGAGAATGGTATTGCTCTGCTTCGACAGAGGCTTCCAAGCTGATTTGCTCGTTTATTTGTTTGCTTATGCCACCATAGAAACTCAAGATTCTTTCTTCGATATTCACCTGGCTGGTTGCATCTGGAATGTCTGCTCCATCCTTGTTGGTCGTGGCTTGGTAGCTTCTGTTGTTGCTGTTTTGGAATTTCATACCATACGACAGCTCCCAACCCTTCTTCAATGAGTGGGATTGATCGGCGGTGAAAAGCCATTTGTCTATTACCTGCTTGCTGTTTGTGTATAGAATACGTTCTTCGTCAAGTATTGTTCCTTCCAGATATTGCTGGCTGGGATTTTGGTAGTTGAGATAGGATATGCCTATTTGTAGTCCAAAGGGCAGGTTGTAGTTGGCATCTACATTGTGCAGGTAGGTATGTTCATTGCCCTGTTGCTGGGATGTGCCTGTTCCCATCGTTTCATGATGAGGATGACTGCTGTCCCATTTTCCTGTATATGCCAGGGATAGCTGGTGGTTATCAGTAATGGCATAACTCAGTCCCATACGATAGTTGTGAGTCAATCCAGGGGTTTTCTGTGAGGTCTTGTCATGATACGCTACTCGCTTTCCTTGAAGCGGATGATTGGCATTGGTAGTAGTCTCACCGTATGATGTTCCATCTGTAAATGAATACATGGCATCCAGACCGAATTTTCCTTTTTGGAACAGCAGGTTGCCTTTGCTTTCACCTTCTCCGTATTTGCTTTGGCTCCAGATGCTTTGTATTTGTCCTGAAAGCAGGTTCTTTCCTACATAGTCTTTGGTAATCAGGTTGATGACCATTCCACGAACATGTAAGCGTGCTGGCGCTGCCAGCATCACTTCGGCTTTGACTAATTGTGATGCGGGCATGGCTTTTAATCGCTCTGCCAATTGTGCATAATTGAGCGTGGTTGGTTTGCCGTTGATGATGAGAGTCAGTTCCTTTCCAGCATAATTGATGTTGCCGTTTAGTTCGTTTACTCCTGGTATTCGGGTAAGGGCATCATAAGCGTTGTCTGCCGGCATTTTCTCTATGAGTAGTGGCATGTTGTAAACCAACTGTCCTCTTTCTGCCTTGACGATAGGACGTGTCGCCTTGACGAAAACCTCTGGCAGGTTTTGCATCATCATCTGGGTGGTAAGCGTGTCTTTTGCCTCTTCGTTTTGAGCGCAAAGGGGCTGGCTCAGCAATAATGCTGAACCTAAGATAAAATTTATTTTCATGTGTTTATGTTTGTTTGATGGTTATTGCTTGAGTTGCTCTTTGGCTTTGGATATGAGTTGCGTTGCCTCTTTTTTATCTTCCAGTCTGTTTGCATTTGCTAAGAACATCTGGAGATGCAGTTTCGCTTTCAGCTTGTTTTTGGAAGCGATGAACATTTGGGCGGCATTGTAATGGTTGAGAGGATTATCTTCCTCATCGTATAAGGTGCATAACTCAAAGTCACGGGCAGCGTCTGCATATCGGCTGTGTTGAAAATGTAAGTCGGCTAGCCATTTATAGGTTCGCAATGCTCTGTCTTTTGGCAAGGAAACCTCTAACGACTGGTTGAAATGAGCCATAGACAATGAATCCATGCAGAAGGATTTCTCTATCAAAGCCAAGTGGAAAAGGCAAGTGGCATTGTCGTTTTTGAACTGAACTGCTTTCTGGTAATGTTTCAGCGCCTTTTCATTGTCCGGCAGGTCCTCATAACAGAGACCAAGGATGAAATTGGATTCGAAATTATCAAATCCTTGCGCTATCAGTTTCTCATACAAGGGTATAGCCTCATCGTATTTGAATTGCATGAATAGGGAATAGGCATATTCCTTGTTGACATATAAGTTCGTGGAATCACATTGGGAAATGTAATTCTTTGTCACTTTTTCAGCTCTGTCTGGTTTGTTCACTCCATTGTAATGCACTGCAAGCGAAGTGATAATTTCACTGTCGTATGGGAATAAGAATGCGATGCGTTCACCCCAGAGAGAAACCTTGTCATTGTTGTTCTGATTGAGATATGCATAATAGAACATTCGCATGTCTTCGTGGTTGATGCTATCTGATGGAATCTTGTCTAGGCAAGAAATGCAGGCGGTGTAGTTGCCTACTTTCCGATAGCAGGAAGCCAGTTTCCTGCGTGCTCCCAGGTGAGATGGATTTGCTTCCAAATACTTTTGGTAGTATTGGGTTGCATGAAATACATCATATCTACTCAAACAGCTATCTCCTTGTTGAAGTAAATTAGCTGTGGTCTCGTTGGCCTTGGCATTCATTGCCATACATAGCCATAATATAAGGATCAATCTAAACTGTTTCATCGTTTTGGCTGATTATTTCTTTCTTACTTCGGGAGTGAAAACGACAGGCAAGGTAAACTCCATGTTTACTTCCTCGCCATCGGAGAGCCTGGCAGGCTTCCAATGGGGACTTCTCTTGAGAAGTTCAATCACAGTCTGCTCATAGGCTTTTTCTTTTGGAGCTTCGAGAACTTTAAACAATCCCAATGTTCCATCCTTTTGAACGGTGAAGTTGATGACGACTCGCGCAGGCTTGTCTTCCAATCCTTTAGGATATTGGATGTTTGTCATCACCCATCTTAGAAAATCGTTGATGTCGCCATTGCCGTTGAAGATTGGCATCTGACCACCTTCCGGTAAAACAGCTATCGTCTTTAACACATGAGGTTGTGATACGCTTTGCGGTTTGAACATAAGGACGATGGTTATACCTATTATTGCTATCACGCAAGCGGCTATCCCAAATACCTTTTTATATATATGAGATTTTGTGTATCTTGTTTCCTGTACTTTGCCCAAGAAATAAGTTTCTTCCTGATAGTTTTTTTCTTTCATACCTTTTACGATTTTATGGAGTTGTCTAAAAGTGCTTTTAATTGTTTGAGTGGTTCCTTACTGACGTGCAGGGTGAATTTCTCGCAAAACCGCTCGTTGTACAACACTAGTTCAGAAGTGTTGAGGTTGATGCTGAAAATGTGCTGACTATTAATAATGTAGTTTCTGCCAACACGAGCGAAGAAGTGTGCCGTTTGGGCAAGTTGCTCTACGATTTTCTTCTCAAAGACCACAAGGTTGAACGAGAAGGTGTATTCATCGCCGTTGGTGAGTCGGAGATTGCAATAGCTTCCTTCCGAACAGACGTATGCTATCTGTTCGGAAGCCACTCTGAGCAAGAAGTTGGCATTTGATATGATGAGATATTCTTCCATACTGATAAGTTTGGTGCAAAGATAAGCATAATATTTCAAAAGTATGGCTGGATGTATCGTGTTTTTTGTGAACCTGTGGATTCGTTTTGTGGAGAATGCTGGTAACAACTCAGTACCCCTATGAGCAAGAGTAGTTACAATTATTATTTCATTTTTATCCTATCCCCTTTTTATTCTCCTATCTATGTAAATAATATTCAAGAAAGAGTAAAACAAGAAGAATCACCCATAAAATGGGGAAAGAAGGGATTGAAAATTTTCCCTTAAGGATATTTGTATTTTTCCTTAAGGGAAAATATTTTTTTCCTTAAGGGAAATAAATTCTTCTCTTAAGAGATATTCTCACTATGTTTTAATCTGTAAAGTTATTTATAAACGCTGATATTGCCTTGGTTTGATGAACAAAATGCAGAAAGTCCCTCATAAAAGTGTATGGATAGCTCGAAAAGTCCCTCATAAAAATGCGATAGATTTTGCTATTTTATTGTTTTTCAGTCTTTTGCGGCAAGAATACAATAATAATACCATGAATATATTAAGGAGATGGTGTCGCATCGTAACCTTTTAGATGGCTTTTCTGTCTAATAACTAGACAGCAGTGTCAAGTATTTAGACAGGTCGTTTTATGGACATTCTTTCTATATGTTTTGATAATCAGTTATTTATGTTTTTGGCATAGTCGTTGCCTTGCTATTTTGCAATAAATAAGAATAGTAACAACATAAAGAATAATAAGACAATGAAAAGACTTGCGTTAGTAGCATCCTTCTGTGGCATTACCATAACACAGATGATGGCACAGAGCATCAATGGTGAACAGATTTCCGACACGACCCTATTTGATAAGTTCTCCAAAGAACTTGGCGAAGTGGTGGTGAAAGCTCATCTTCCTCAATATAAGAAGACCCACGAAGGACTGCTGACCAACGTGGCAGGAACCGTGCTTAGCAAGATGGGTACGGCAGACGATGTATTGAAGCATGTGCCGAGTATCGTGAAGAAGAAAGATGGATATGAGGTTGTCGGCAAGGGTACACCTATTATATATATCAACGGCAGGAAGATGCAAGATATCAGTGAGTTGGATAACATCAAATCTTCCGACATCAAGAGTGTGGAAGTCATCCAGAATCCAGGAGCCACCTACGATGCTTCGGTAAATGCGGTAATCAAAATCAAGACCATCAAGAAGAAAGGCGAAGGTTTCGGCTTTGATACTCGCTCTGTGTATTGGTACAATAAGCACGACAATACCATCCAACAGATTAACATGAACTATCGCCATAACGGACTGAATCTCTTTGCCACTTATAAGTTCTCTGATGCAACATGGATGCAAAAGGCCACCTACGAACAGACTGTACATGTCGATACGCTTTGGCAACAGCATAACAACAACGAAGTAACAGGTCGCATAGAATCGCACCGCCTTATCAGTGGTTTTAGCTATGATTTCAATGCCAATCATTCCATTGGTGCGAGATACACCTTGACCTCGCCAGGCTATTCTCGCTCAAAAGATTTTTTCGATAGTCAGGTGACTGCCGACGGTAAGTTTTACGACTATATCAAAACCGATGGTCTGACGGTCGACAAGAACAACCCTAGCCATCAATTGAATGCCTACTACAACGGCATTTGGGGCAAGACCACTATTGATCTGAATACCGACCTCTATTTCAGTACAAACAGGGCTTATGCCTATAGCGATGAACAGAGCCAGGAGCACGATTCTCGTAACATCAACTCCAAGAATCGTGTGAGCAATAAGATGGTAGCTACCAAACTCGTAATTACCTCTCCTCTCTTAGGCGGTAATCTCTCCTATGGAGCTGAGTATATCAATACTCATCGTAACGATGACTACGAAGTGAATCGCACCGACCTCCTCGCCAACTCTTATAGCAAGTTGGAGGAGCAGACGGCAAGTCCATTCATCCAATATGCGCGCCTCACCCCGATAGGAAACATCACGGCAGGGTTGCGATACGAGTATGTAAGATTCAAGTATTATGATGCAGGCATCTATCAGCCCGAGCAGAGTCGCTCCTTCCGCAACCTCTTTCCTACCATCAGCTATGGTGCGAAGATAGGTAAGGTAATGGCACAGTTGAGCTATTCGGTAAAGACCTCTCGTCCTTCATATAGTCAACTGAGCAACAATGTATCTTATATGAATCGATTTACTCGCCAAACAGGTAATCCTTATCTCGACAACGAAACCAATCATAGAGTGGAATTATCGGGTGTATGGAAGTTCATACAGTTTATGGTCAACTACAAGGACTCTCGCAATGCCATCATCTATTGGGCGGAGCAAATACCTGGGAACGAAGCTATTACCATGATAAGTCGTAAGAATGTGAAGAGTCTCAAGAGCATGACCGCCTACATCAGTGCCGCTCCAAAGATAGGCATTTGGGCACCGCAAATCAACTTGGGTATGCAGAAACCCTGGTTCACCCTCCATACTGATGTGGCATCTTATCGCTTGAATCGTCCTATCTTCATGGGCAACTTCAACAATGCCTTCTCCTTGCCATGCGGCATCACCCTTAACGTGGATTATCGCTATCAGAGCAAGGGTAACACGATGAATGTATATCTTGCCAAAGAGCAGCATGTACTAGATGTCAGCATCAGCAAGTCATTCCTAAAGGATGCCCTTACCTTGGAGATAAAAGGCAACGACCTGCTTTATAAATGTTGGGATGCCGACTTGCTCTATAACCAGAAGATGGAACTCTTGCAAGTGTCTAAGCGAGGTACGAGAGACCTGCAACTCACCCTTCGCTATAAGTTCAATACCACACGTAGCAAGTATAAGGGAACTGGTGCCGGTAATGCAGAGTTGAATCGACTATAAATATCTTTTGTTACTTTTATTCGAAAGTAGAGCCATTTAAGATTATTTTTTTGAGGTAGGTTTGCACTTTTAGGCAGGAATGTTTGGAGATAAAAAATAAAAGGTGTATATTTGCAGCGTGAAAGTCGTTTAAAGTTAATGTTTTTATATTTAAGATATGAAAGAGAACAATAAATTAAAAGTAGTTCATACTACCTGGGAGGAGTTTCTTAAGGAGCATCCTGTAAATGAGGTAGTTGATATGCCATCTTTGCCTAATGGCTATGTGGCAAGGGTTGTGACTGTCAATGCGGTAAAAGTTTGATATAAGTTAAGGTTATAAGCTTATCGTTATCCATCGAAAGGAAAGATAGTCTTGGAGCCTTAATAGCAACAAGGGCATTTGCTGATATTGTCGGCAAATGCCCTTGTTGGCTTATATTGCAAATTCTTTATTCCACTATTTTCGCATACCTCTTGAACAGCTCCGCTACGCATTCACTCTCCGTCATCTTGGTGGAGAAACCATAGGCTACCATCACGGCTCGGTCGTTCTGTCGATGAGCTTGCAAAAACTCCTTCGGCATGAGCATCGGGTGTCGCTTTTTAGTCTCATACATGTTGTGCGCATCCAAGCCATGTGTACATTACTTTCCAATATGCCAAAGTGATAAAGGCTAGCTGCTGGAATTATTTGTACGCGGTCTGTAACGATTGTCCCTGCCTTTATGAATCCCATTGGTACATATTTTCGTCTTTTGGAAGAAACACGTTTGCGTTTAATTCAATACTGTTATACGAGCTTCTACTCTCGTTTGGGTAAATTCTTGAGGAACTTATTTCCTATGAATACATGCGGAAAGTCAGTGCCCGTTTCTACGTCAGTAAAACTTGCCGTTAAATAGGTTTTTGGTAGCGTGCTTATGCTTGACATGTTTGACAGAAGGTATGCAACATTATCGTTTTTTACCTTAAAGGTATGTTCGAAGGTACTATTTTCTCCTTTTAAGTCGAAAGACAACATGGTCCCATTTTGAGATATATGGTATGTTCCTTTCATCATTGGTATGTCATTGTACTTAAACTGCATGTTATTATAGCTAAAAACGTAACATATGCTATCTTCACTTGCAACCAAAGCGAATAAGCTATATGGAATTATATTGAGGTGGTTTCCTCCCTCTTCTTCAAAGTTCAACGTAAGAAATGGGAAAATCACATTTACCTCAATGCTACATGACTCGTTCGTGATTTTATCTCGTACGAAGATGTTAGTAGTGCCTATTTCCTTGCCGATAAGAGTGATTTTCTGTTTGTCATTCTGATCTGTAGAAATGTCCACCTTGTCGTTTCCTTCAACAACAATGTTTCCACTTCCGCCATTTATTATGAGATTTGTCGTATCACCCAAGGATACCTCTGCGTAATTATCTATAGTCAGAGGCTGATACTCATACTCATTTTCTTTATTGCTATTACATGCAAAGAAGCATAACGCAACTAAGATAACACCTAATACACGATATATTTTCATAATCCTTAATTCCGCAACACTATTGTAAATTAAACCTTTTAAGAGCCTGATCAACAAAAAGTTGTCCGGGGCTTTGCTATGTCAGAATTCTCACTTATCTTAGTGTTGCGATAAGAAAACAAGCAAAACTCTGATATGATATGGCAAAGTTACAAATTAAATCTGAGAAACTCACTCTTTTTGGAGGAAAATTTTCGGGTCATGGAGCAATTTGACACCACATAGTCTTCTGTATTAACCCTTCTCATATCCCCTGCCTTCCCATCGCTTGGCGAAGGCAGCGGCAGCATTTTTCTGTTGTTTCTCTGTCATGTTCGTAAGTGAAGAGTGAAGAACGAAAAGTGAGGAATTCATTAGTTACTCTTGCGTTGTTTCTTCCTGTTGGCAAAGGTAATAACTTTTTCTTAAAACGCCAAGAGTGACAGCCAAAAATGTATCGGCTGCCGCTCTGTTATTTGCTTTTGACATTTGCTTGCTCAATTAATCTTTTTTTCTTTTTCCTCACTAAATGCCTTTATCTCATCAGTAAGGACTTTCTGTAATTTTTCTTTCGGTACTATCAGCTGATAGTCTGCCACTCCGATAGGTTTTCCCATATCTTCAAGGGCGAGTTCCACCTCTACACGGTCTTTCTCCGCACAAAGTATGATTCCTATAGAACGGTTCTCGTCTGCACCACGTTCAAGGCGGTCAAGCAGAGACAGATAATAGTTCATCTTACCTGCATACTCTGGTTTGAAAGGACCTATCTTTAGGTCAACAGCAACAAGGCAGCGCAGTCCACGATGGAAAAACAACATATCTACCTTACTTTCTTTACCATTGTATTCCAATACATGCTGGTTGCCAATGAAAGTGAAGCCATTACCAAGTTCCATAAGGAAACGGGTGATAGCTTTTACAAGGCGGTCTTCAAGTTCAAGCTCCAAAATAGGACTTGTTACTCCCAAGAAACCAAGATTATAGCTGCTGTTAAACACTTCGTTGGCATACTGCGCTTGTTCGGCAGGAAGAGTACGGTCGAAATTGTTGTCTACTCGTGCCAATGCTTGTGTCTCATACATATTGAGTTTGATGGCATTGAGCAACAAATCGCGATTCCAACCTTTGGAACGTGTCTCTTGTGCATAGAAAAGCATTGCTGCATCGTCATTGCCAACTTTCTGAAGAAGACGCAATATATGTCCCCAAGGCAAAAGTGCGACAGCTTGTCGCACTTTTATATCTGAGTGACAAAAGCGTTCGTAGAATTTCTTCATATCCCACAGATTTCGTGGTGAAACACCCATCTTTGGATAACGTTCTTTCAGGTCTGCTGACAACCGTCTTACAACGCTGTCACCATGTACTTCCCTGAAAAAGGTTGTCACTT
>NZ_QUCG01000090.1:0-443 GCF_003473645.1 Prevotella sp. AM23-5
CTCGGATTGTTCTCCATCGGTATGACTTCACGTGGCGAGGTGAGCAAGGAGAAGGTAACTGCTGCAAGTGTGCTGGGCGTGCACCTGATTGTAAGAAACACGAAGACCTGGAGCAATGCCGAGCTGAAGAAGCTCACCAAGATCGTGGCATACGATGATTATACCTCCGGGGCTGAGGATGGCGGCGGAACTGAAAATACGCCAGGTGGTGGTGATACTAGCCAGGGCGCTGGCGGCGAGACCAACAAGGATAACGGCGGAACCAGCCAGGGCGGCGGTGGCACCAGCCAGGGCACTGGCGGCGGAACTGACAGCGGAACTGACGGCGGCGGCGACAACGTAAGTTTGTAAATCATTAATCACTAAAAAAAACTGCTTATGAAGAAAGAAACCTGGAAAACAGTATTTCAGATAGTACTATCTATCTTAACCGCTATCGCCGC
>NZ_QUCG01000090.1:453-10371 GCF_003473645.1 Prevotella sp. AM23-5
GGATGGCGGCGGAACTGAAAATACGCCAGGTGGTGGTGATACTAGCCAGGGCGCTGGCGGCGAGACCAACAAGGATAACGGCGGAACCAGCCAGGGCGGCGGTGGCACCAGCCAGGGCACTGGCAGCGGAACCGACGGCGGCGGCGACAACGTAAGTTTGTAAATCATTAATCACTAAAAAAAACTGCTTATGAAGAAAGAAACCTGGAAAACAGTATTTCAGATAGTACTATCTATCTTAACCGCTATCGCCGCCTCTCTGGGCGTGACGAGCTGCATGTCGTAGAACAACACAAATACTAAAAAAAGAAGAGGATGCGTCATAGACTAATGACGCACCCTCTTTTTTTATATCTATTACTGCTCCTTTTTTATATCTATTACTGTTCCCCTTTCGTCTTCTTATCCGCCACATACATTCCTATCAGAATGCAGGCGGCACCCGCCAGAAAATAGGGGGTAATCTGCTCGCCAAGCACCCACGAAGCGAAAATCATCGTCGTTATCGGGTTGAAATACACCCAGTTGGTAGCCTTTACCGTTCCCAGTTTTGAAATGCACCAGTTCCACGTAAGGAAGCAGATCATAGAGGCAAGGCAGCCCAGAAAGAACAGATTGCCGAATACCTGGGGACGGGTGAATACCTCGAGCGAAGGAAAACCCGGAATGAAGATATAATAAGGCAAGATGGTGAGAACACCATAGAAAAACACCTTGCGGGTGATGAATGCAGGACTGTAATCGCCCGTGGTTGACTTCATCAGCAGCGAATAAATCGCCCAGCACATACACGCCGTAAACGCCAATGCATCGCCCACAGGAGAAAGATGAAGCACAAACCTGCCGTTCAATACCACGATGATCATACCCACAAATGCCAGAAGAGAACCCAGCAGCTGGACGATATGAATGCGGTTGGAATCCTTATAGACCAGACGAACCAGCAGGGTGGCAAAGAGCGGACACGAACAGACGATGAGCGAGGTATTGGTGGTGGTGGTAAAGTTCATCGCCTCATTCTCGCTGCAGAAATAGAGCGAACCGCCCGTAATGCCCAGCAGCGCCATCTTAGCCTCATCCTGCCAGGAATCGGCAAAGAGACGGCGATGATTGAACGCCAGCATCAGCACGTAGGCGATGCTGAAACGCAGGGTGAAAATCTGAGCAGGAGAAAGCCCGTTCAGCATCAGCACCTTGGTGGAAACGAAGGTGGTTCCCCAGATCGCCACCGTCAGGAAGGCTACCAGATGGTAGAATATATTGTTATTTTTCGTTTGCATATCTTAATTTTTCCTTTAATGGTGCAAAAGTAAGATTTTTCTGTGGATAAACCAAGACTTCTGCATTTTTTTTGTACCTTTGCAGCATGATTTTCCATCCATTCCATCATACTTCAGAAAATGTTCCTGCAAGGATGAACAATCCTTTGGATTACGAACCGCATCCGCTCTGCATCCAGGCGTGCAGGGAAGTGCAGGAGATGCTTGCCAGACGAGAAGACTGGCAGGAAGAGATTGCGCGCGGCAAAATGTTTGGCGTGCTCATCGTAGAAAATGTAAAAACAGATACCGATGTCCCAAAATGGGGAAACTCAGCTGCCGATAGCGAGGCTCCGAAATGGGGATACCTGGCAGCCTACAGCGGACAGATTGGCGGAAGAAGCGACTGGGAGGACTTCGTGCCTGCCGTATTCGACTACCTGCAGCCCGACGGCTACTTCAAGACTCACGAGGCGGAAATCTCACGTATCAACCAGAGCATCAGCCACCTGGAGAAGGATGAAAGGATGAAGGAAGCCAGAACCCTGATCCGGCAACTGCAGGAGGAGCGGAAGCGTACCATCGCCGCCTATCAGGAGAAGATGAAGGAAGCGAAGGCAAAGCGTGACAGCCGCAGAGAGGCAGGAAACCTATCAGAAGCGGAAGAGGCGGAGATGATCAGGGAAAGCCAGTTTATGAAGGCTGAACTGCGCCGACTGAAGAAATCGCTCTCGGAAAAGACTGCCCTGGAAACGGAATTTGAGGATTATCAGGAGAATATACTGAGGCTGAAGCAGCTGCGCAAGCAACTCTCTGATGCCCTGCAGCAATGGCTTTTCTCGCAGTTCAGAATGCTGAACCAGGAGGGAGAGAGCAAGGATCTGCTGGAGATTTTCAGAGATGAAGCCCTGAAGGAGTATCCGCAGGCGGCAATAGCTACGAGCAGGATTGCAGCCCTGAAGATGGTGCCGCCAGCCGGAAGTGGCGAGTGCTGCGAACCGAAACTGCTGCAATATGCCTACCAGCATGGTTACAAACCGCTGCAGATGGCTATGTTTTGGTGGGGAGAAAGCCCGAAGGAGGAAATCCGCCACCACCTGCAGTTCTATCCAGCCTGCAACGGCAAGTGCAAGCCGATACTGCATTGGATGCTGCCTGCTTCTACTTTCGAACCGACAGCCGCCAACCTATCTATATATAATAAGGTGGAAACACTTTATGAGGATAGAGAAATTGCGGTCATCCACAAGCCCGAAGGTTTGCTGTCTGTGCCGGGGAAAGACGCTGCCCAACCGTCAGTCTATGCGCTGATGCGCAGCAAATATCCAGAGGCTACCGGTCCGCTCATCGTTCACCGGCTGGACATGGCGACCAGCGGCGTACTGCTGATTGCCAAGACCGAATTTGCCTATCATCGTCTGCAGCAAGCGTTCCTGAATCATCAGATACAGAAGAAGTACGTTGCCATCATTTCGGGAAAGGAGATTCCGGAAAAGGGAATCATCTCCCTTCCGCTGCTGCCCGATTATCTGAACCGCCCCCGCCAGATAGTGAATTACGAGCAGGGCAAGGAGGCCATTACGGAGTATGAAATCCTGGAGCGCATCGACGGCTCCCATCTCCGCATCGCCCTCTATCCCAAGACGGGCAGAACCCACCAGCTGCGTGTGCATTGTGCCTATCAGGAGGGTTTGAATGCTCCCATCCTGGGCGATCCGCTCTACGGCAACGAGAAGGCTGCCCGACTGTATCTACATGCCGAGGAGATTACCTTCGAACATCCCCTGACGGGTAAGAAAATAACGATAAAGAGAAAGGCTGATTTCTAACTGAAATCAGCCTTTTCTAATATTTTTACGGATAGAAATCCGCAGGATTAACAATATTTACACGAAGAACATGATGATAACCTGGGCGATGATGACTCGGATAAACATGCCGAGCGGATAAACCGTAGCATAGCTGATGCTAGGCGTATCGCCATCCAGGGTCTCGTTGGCATAGGTAAGCGCCATCGGATTCGCCATACTGCCGCAGAGAATGCCGCAGATGCTGCCGAAATCGTACTTCTTGGTCTTCAGGATGATGAAGCCCACGATGATAACCGGAACCACCGTGATGAGGAAACCGATGCCTACCCACATCAAACCCTCGGGACGAACCACCGTCTCGAAGAACTGTCCACCAGCCGACAGGCCCAGACAGCCCAGATACAGGGCAAGACCCAACTCGCGGAGCATCAGTCCCGCACTACGCGTCATATAAGAGATGAACTGCACCCTAGGGCCCAGCGCACCAATCAGAATACCCATTACGATAGGACCACCGGCAATACCCAGACGTACGGGAGCCGTCATTCCCGGAATATTCAGCGGAATGGTTCCCACGGCGAGTCCCAGAATGATACCCAGGAAGATGGCGCCCAGGTTAGGCTCATTCAGCGTCTTCACGGCATTGCCCAGAAACTGCTCCACATGGTCGATGCTCGTAGGGTCGCCCACCACCGTCAGACGGTCGCCATACTGCAGACGGAGGTCATCGGTAGCCAGCAGTCGGATATCACCACGCAGCACTCGGCTCACATTCACGCCATAGGTATTGCGCATCTGCAGGCTTCCCAGTCGCTTGCCATTGAGTCCCGGACGGGTCATCACGATGATTCTGCTCTCCAGTTTGGCATCGATGGCGTTCCAGTCCACCTTATCATTATTCCACTCCTTATCCACCTTCTTTCCGAAGAGTATCTGCATGGCAGCTGCCTCATCCTTATTGGTAACCACGAGCACACTATCGTTGGTATGGAGCACGGTATCAGCCTCAGGAACGATGACCTGCTCGCCTCGCCATACACGGGAGATGATGAACTTGCGATGGGTCATCATCGAGATTTCGGCGATGGTATTGCCGTTGAGAGCCGGGTTTACGATGACGTACTGTCCGATGGATGTATGGTCATCCTCATCGGCACGTCGGATCTCCAGGTCCTCAGGCTTTACGAAGAGCTTGCGCAGGAACATCATCGCCAGGATGACACCCACAACGCCCAGAGGATAGGTTACCGCACAGCCCAGGGCAGCTCCGCCGCTAGGCATTCCCAACTGCTGCAGCGCCTGCTGGGCAGCACCCAGAGCCGGAGTATTGGTGGTGGCGCCGCAGAGAATGCCCACCATATCGGGCAGGCTCACGGGCAGCACCAGGCACAGGGCGAGCGCAAAGACGGTTCCCACGGCGATGACTGCCAGGCTCCAGAGATTGAGCGAGATGCCCTCGTGGCGCATCGAACCGAAGAAGTTGGGACCCACATAGAGGCCCAGCACATACACGAACATGGTGAGTCCGAAGCTCTCGGCAAACTCCAGCATGTTCTCGTCGATGGAGAGTCCGAGATGGCCCGCCACGATGCCCACAAAGAATACGAAAGCTATGCCGAGGGAGATTCCCTTGACATGAATCTTGCCCAGGGCAAGACCTAGGGTACAAATCAATGAAAGAATGACGATGCCTTGCACCGCCGAATGCACGTTGATTAAATGATCAAACCACATAATTATAAGTTTCTATCTTTTCTCGAGATAATGTTCAGTTTACTAAATTCAGCTGCAAAGGTACATTAAAATAAGAACATCACAAAAGAAAAACGCCCTTTTCTTCTAAATATTTGCAATAAAAGCTGAATTTAAAGCAAAAAACCAAATCTAACTCAAAGTTTTTTTGTACCTTTGCACCCGTTTAAAATAGAAATAGATGAAAGATATTTGTTGTATAGGGCACGTAACCAAAGATAAGATAGTTACCCCAAACAGAACTGTTTACATGGCTGGCGGCACATCGTTCTACTTCGCCTACGCCATCAACCAACTGCCTAAGGATGTGAGCTTTTCGCTCATCACGGCAATGGACCCAACAGAAACTGAGCCTGTAGAAAAGATGCGCCAGGCGGGCATAGAAGTAACCCTCAATCCTTCGCGCAATACCGTCTTCTTCGAGAATATCTACGGAGAAAACCAGAACGAGCGCAAGCAGCGTGTGCTTGCCAAGGCTGATCCATTCACCATCAGACAGCTGGAGCACGTGGAGGCGAAGGTCTATCACCTGGGAAGTCTGCTGAGCGATGATTTCTCGCCGGAGGTAGTGGAATTCCTCTCGCGCAGCGGAAGGGTTTCCATCGACGTGCAGGGCTATCTGCGCGAGGTGAGAGACGAGAAGGTGTATCCGATAGACTGGAAGGATAAGCTGGAAGTGCTGAAGAACACCTACTATCTGAAGGTGAACGAGACGGAGATGGAGACCATCACGGGGCTGAAGGAGCCACGCGAGGCTGCGAAGCTGATACATTCGTGGGGAGTTACCGAGGTAATCATCACGCTGGGCAGCGAGGGTTCGCTCGTCTATGTGGATGATACCTTCTATGAGATTCCTGCCTATCCGCCTCACGAGGTGGTGGATGCTACCGGATGCGGCGACACCTATTCTGCCGGTTATCTCTACAAGCGTCTGCAGGGTACCACTCCTACCGAGGCTGGCAAGTTTGCGGCTGCCATGTGCACCATCAAGCTGGAGCACAATGGTCCGTTCAACCGCAGCATCCAGGACGTAGAACGCATCATGAAATAAATTTTAGATAATTTATCCTATTATCTTCTTATTTTTGCCTGAATTGGTGTAACTTTGCATCCTATATGGAACAGATTTCACCAATTCAGGCATTATTGCAACAACGCACCCTGCTCCAGCTGGAGTATTACACCGAGAAGGAAGCCTTCCGCAAGCTCACCGAACAGATGGGAATGCAGCGAAAGGTGAAACGAGGTGATGCCTGGTTCCCGCTCCGTGTGGGAAAAAGCTTTTATAATTCGCTGAATCAAACAGCCATCGAGGTCTTCCGTACCTCTGACCAGGATATCGAGCACAATTTTGAGTTCGGTCGCCCCGTCATGTTCTTTATGGTCAAGAAGATGGGCAAGAATGAGAACCAGGGCAGAAAAGTTCAAAGTATCAAATATTTTTCTTTTACGGGAACCGTGAGCTATGTGGATGGCGACAGAATGGTGATTACCGTACCAGATTCTGCCCCACTACTCGACTTGCAGCAATCTACGGAGCCTATCGGCGTGCAGCTATCCTTTGACGAAACCAGCTACAAACTGATGTTTGAGGCTCTGGATAGAGTAATGAAGGCGAAGAACAACCGCCTGGCTTATCTCCGCGATTTATTCTATTCGCATCAGAAGGCAGGAAGATTCTCTTTCGAACCGATGAAGTTCCCTTGGCTCAATCCTACCCAGGAAAGAGCTGTGAACGAGGTGCTTTGGGCGAAGGACGTGGCGATTGTTCACGGACCTCCGGGAACCGGAAAGACCACAACCCTGGTGGAAGCCATCAACGAAACCCTGATGCGAGAGAGTCAGGTGCTGGTGTGCGCACAAAGCAATATGGCGGTGGACTGGATTTCTGAAAAACTGGTGGACAGAGGCATCAACGTGCTCCGTATCGGAAACCCTACCCGTGTGAACGACAAGATGCTGGGCTTCACCTACGAGCGACGTTTCGAGAGTCATCCCGACTATCCGCAGCTCTGGGCTATCCGCAAGGCTATCAGAGAATTAAGAAAAAACAGGAAGAAAGGAAGCGAGAACTATCATCAGAAGATGGATAGGCTGAAGAGCCGTGCCGCCGAAATAGAAATCCGCATCAATTCTGAACTCTTTGGCGAGGCGCGTGTCATCGCCTGCACCCTGGTGGGTTCTGCCCATCGCCTACTGGAGGGAATGAAGTTCGGCACCCTCTTTATCGACGAGGCAGCCCAGGCTTTGGAAGCCGCCTGCTGGATTCCGATGAAGAGAGCCAGCCGGGTGATTCTGGCGGGCGACCATTGTCAGCTGCCACCTACCGTGAAGAGTATTGCGGCATTAAGAGCCGGACTTGGCAAGACCCTGATGGAGCGCATTGCCGAAAACAAGCCGGAGGTAGTAACCCTGCTGAAAATCCAATACCGCATGAACGATGAAATCATGCGATTCTCCAGCGACTGGTTCTACGGGGGCAAGGTGGAGAGTGCGCCACAGATCAAATACCGCAGCGTATTGGATTACGACCATCCGATAACGTGGATTGATACTTCAAACGAGGAGAATCAGATAACGATAGAAGGAGGAGATGCGCCTGAAGATTCTGCATCCACATCATCTTCTGAATCTGCAGCCAATCAGAATTCTGATTTGAACTTCAAGGAACAGTTTGTGGGCGAGAGTTTCGGGCGTATCAACAAGGCAGAAGCCGAGCTTACCCTGCTCACCCTGGCGGAATACTTCACCAAGATAGGCAAGCAGCGAGTATTGAGCGAGAGCATCGACGTAGGCATCATTTCGCCTTATCGTGCCCAGGTGCAGTATCTGAAGAAGCTCATCAAGAAGTATGAGTTCTTCAAGCCTTACCGCCGCCTGATCAGCGTAAACACGGTGGATGGTTTCCAGGGTCAGGAAAGAGACGTGATCCTCATCTCTCTGGTGCGTTCCAACGATGAAGGCCAGATTGGTTTCCTGAAAGACCTTCGCCGCATGAACGTGGCGATGACGAGAGCCCGCATGAAACTCATCATCCTGGGCAACAAGGACACGATGACGAAGCATCCTTTCTACAAGAAACTGTGGGAGTATGTGGAGGCAATCAACAACAACGAATAAAATAAAGACTATTTTATGCTACAACGAGACTACATACAGCGATTGATTCGCGAGTTTATGGCGGCACTCGAAAGAATGCTCGAAAAGAAAGAGGTGGAGGTGAGACGTGAGAAGATTAAGGAGCTCTACAATCAATACGTAGGTCCCTACGCCTTCTACAGCATCGCCACCATCGAGGATGTGATGAAGGCAATGGCAGGAATCGACGACGAGGAGAAACGTCTCTCCAAAATGGATATGCTTGCCGAGCTCTATTATCACGAGGCTGACATGGTGGGGCAGCCCGCAAGAGATGAACTCCTGAACAAGGCCTTCATGCTCTTCGATTATGTGGAAACCCACGGGGATACGTTTTCCATCGAGCGCCGCAATAAAATGGTACAAATCAAGCAGAAGATTGGAGATGCGCTCAAATAAAATGAGTGCATTCTCCTCCTTTTTTATATTTCTAGGATAACAAAAACTAATCATAAAGTTCAATGTTCAAAGCTCAAAGTTCAAAGTCAACAAACGACATGACGGTGGGTTCGCCCTTGCAAGCCATCATCAAATTTGCGATTCCACTCATCCTGGGTTACATTCTCCAGCAGATGTATCTCATCATCGATGCCGCCATCGTGGGAAGATGGATTGGCGTGGGAGCTCTTGCGGCAGTAGGCGCATCCAGCTCCATCATGTTCCTCATCATGGGCTTCTGCAACGGCTCCTGTGCCGGTTTTGCCATCCCTATCGCCCAGGCTTTCGGTGCCAGGGATTACACCAAGATGCGGGCTTACGTGAGCAACAGCATCCGCATCGCCATCTGCTTTGCCGTGGTCATCACCTTTCTTTCCTGCATCTTCTGCGGAAAGATTCTGCACCTGGTGAATACGCCGAAGGAGGTGTTCGATGACGCCTACATCTTCCTGATGCTGCAGTTTGCGGCGATTCCTTTCACCATAGGCTACAACCTGCTCTCCGGTCAGATCCGTGCCCTGGGCAACTCGAAGCAGCCTTTCTATTTTCTCATCACAGCTTCCGTTATCAACATCATTCTCGATGGCATTCTGATTCTCGGCATGGGACTGGGCGTAGAGGGTGCGGGCATTGCCACCTGGCTATCGCAGGGAATCTCCGTGCTGCTCTGTATCTGGTTTATCAAGAAGAAGATGCAGATTCTGATTCCGAAGGGTGAGGAAAGGAAATTCGACAACAAGAAGGTAAGCATTCTGCTGAACAACGGCGTTCCGATGGGTCTGCAGTTCTCGATTACCGCCATCGGCCTCATCATGCTGCAGAGTGCCAACAACGCTCTGGGAACGGTTTATGTGGCGGCATTCACAGCCTCTATGCGCATCAAATATCTCTTTACCTGCGTATTCGAGAACATCGGAGTGGCGATGGCTACCTATTGCGGTCAGAACCTGGGAGCCAGGAAGCTGGATAGAATCGGTCTGGGCGTAAGGGCTTCCATCAGGATGATGCTGGTTTATTTCGTCTTCACCTTCCTGCTCATCTATCCGTTTGCCGACGAGATGATGATGCTCTTCGTGGATAAGGGCGAGGCTGAAGTAGTGACCTATGCTGCCCAGTTTATGCGTATAGCCAACTATTTCTATCCTTGTCTGGGCTTGCTCACCATCCTGCGCTACAGCATCCAGGGCTTGGGTTACAGCAATCTCTCGATGCTGAGTGGCGTAATGGAAATGATAGCGAGATGCGGTGTGAGTCTCTGGCTGGTGCCTGCCCTGGCGTGGACGGGTGTCTGCTTCGGCGACCCTGTGGCGTGGGTCATGGCAGATCTCTTCCTCATTCCCGCCTTCCTGTGGCTTTACAAGCATCTGAAGAAGGAGCAAGTCCGCTAGGCGTTCCTCCGGATTTGCAATCCGGAGTCAAAAAAGGTTCGACCTACTTCTTGCGGATTTGCAATCCGCACAACCAAGCTCTCATTTATTTAAAAATTTGCATTAAAAAATATTCTGCTAAGGGTTAGGAAA
>NZ_QUCG01000091.1:0-9965 GCF_003473645.1 Prevotella sp. AM23-5
TAGGGTTCGAATCCCTAAGGGTGTACAAAGGATGGCGTGTCATAAACTTATGACGCGCCATCTTTTTTTATGGTAAAAGTTATGACTCCCTATCCTATTGGATGGTTATCCAGATACTTTCGTCTCGGTCGCGAGCCGCTGTCATGGCGTTGATGAGTCGCTGCAGCCAGATGCGGGAGTCCACCACCATGCCCTCGAACTTGTTCTCCCCCACGAGGATGCAGCCTTGCGTGTCGTCAGGATAATTGCCTGCATGGATGCGGATGCCCTCGAAATTCGGCACGCCCAACAGCAATGGCAGCCAACGCTTGAATCTTGGCGAATACGATATGACCACGGGATATGATCCCTCAGGAATGGCCGTATGACCAGGTACCTTACGTGCCTTCACGCCGCTCTGGCGGCTATAGCGGGCATCCACTTCCTCTGGCTTTAGCTTGATACCCAACAGATTGCGCCATGTAGGCTCCATGGTATCGCAGAGATATGTATCCTTGGACAGCAGCTGGCTGTCAAAGGTATGAACCAATCTTCTCTTGTCGTCTATCTTCTTACCGGGCAGCGAGTTACGCTTTACACTCGCATCGTCCAGCAGATAGAGTCTGCCTATGGTATAAGTTCCTCTTTTAGCTATACGCTTTAATACTATTTCCATTTTGTCTGAATATTAAGTGTTAAGTTTTTTTAAAACTATTAAACATTGAAACCTCTCAGGTCGAGTCCGTCGGAACGATATAATAGCTTCTTAAAACTGAATAACTGAATACTGAATACCTTTCCGCCCTGCTTTCCGTCCGCTCCGTCGGCATTTGCTCCCTTCGGAGGAATCTTCTCGATGTAATGGCGGTTCACCCAGTTTCTCAGCATCATCGCCGTGCCCTTCTTGCCGAACTCGTTCTGCTGACGTACCATCTCAGCCTGCGCATAGGTGAAGGTGTCAGGCAATTGCTGCAGCAGGTTGGCTGGTCCTCGCTTGCTCGATTTCTCTCCCACCTCATTAGCCTTGGCTATACCTGCGCCAAAGAAAATCATCTTGCACCACAGGTCGTAACTCTCGCTCCATCTGATGAACTCTTCTATTTCGGGTTCCCATTTGCAGCCGTTTGCCACGTATAGCACGCAAGCCTTGAGGAAGGCTATTACGTTGCCACGGAAGGAGAGATTCTCGAACACCCTGTTTTGCGACATACGCGAAAAGTCGGCGTTCTCCTCCTTCAACTTTTCTGCCAGGGCGAAAGCCTCAGCGCAGTCTATCCTACCCGACGCCTTGCACAGATTCTCTATGTACGGTTTGAGTGCCTCTCTGAAGGCATCGTCGTATTCGCCATATACAGGCATATCGGCACCGATTTCCCGCTCCGGGATGGTACAGAAGTTGATGCGGCTGATAGGTCCGTCGGTGAGCACCTTGGAGAAATATCGCTGCCCCAGCTGGACGGTGGTCGATGCATTCCAGTTAAATCGGATGGTGATGCGCTCGGTGATACTCGATGTGCCCACGCGGGTCTGGCCGTATGAGTTCCCAGGATCAAAGGCAAGGCACATGATCTTGAACTGCTGGTTGCCCTGCCCCTTGAGGGCGTCGAACTGGTCTATCTCGTTGAGCGATGTATAGAGGAAATGTCCCTGAGCCTCAGCCGTGCGCATGACGAATGCCGGGTTGGTCATATCGGCGTCAATCTCCTGGATGATGAGGTTTTCCGGACGCTTGCGCTTATCCTTGTTGGCGCCCTTGCGTGTCACCTCCTCTTTCCATTCCTTCTCCCGGTTCAGGTTCTCACGGTCTCGCTTTCTGATGTCCTCCATAATCATGTTGATAGGCATCTGCACACAGTTCTTGCCTGCGCCCGTACCCGCCAGCAGACAGCACATCAGGGTAGCCTCGTGCTCCACGTTGTCAATATACTTGAAGGTGGTCTTGCAGAGGTGTGTGGCAAGTGGTGGGAAGATGGCGTGAGCCACGGCAGGCTTGTAGATGTCCGGGGTCTTCGATAGCAGAAGCTCCACGAGTTTTGGGAGATGTTCGGGCATCGGAGGCGGAGCGATTTTATCATCTTCCGCATTGGAATCCGTGCCGTCCTCGGAACTCATGGTCTTGAACGATACGTCATCCTTTTGGGAGGACTTCTCTGCCTGGGCATTGATGCGGATCACGGCTTGTGACATCGGCTTCGAACTGTCGCCATATTTCGCATAGAAGTCGTGGATGAGCTGCTGGCAGTCACGCTCCTGCGAGAAGGCAGGCATCTTCTGCGCCACCACCGCCTTCAGTTCGTCTTCGGGCATCACTCTCGATGCGCCTGCGCTCATGATTGCCAGGAGCGATGAGTGGCGCGAGCCTGGGGTGTTGATATCTACGTCCTTCAGGCCAGCCGCATTGCGGAAGAGGTCGAAGGCTGCGAGGTTCTTGCCGGTTGCCACAGCGACAGCCTCCTGAGGAGTTCCAGCAGGGCTGAGATGAACAGCATGAGCAGCATTGCTATCACAAGGTTGGACAGGCTGAATAGCAGAAACAGCCACACCTCTTCCGTCGATGGTGAGCCCACGGTCCAGGTAGGCTTGTCTGCGCTTCTTCAGCTCTTCCTGTGGCAGCACCTCGTACCAATGGGGCGAGCGATAGATTTCCGACTCCTTGTCGGTGATGAAGAGCATGCGCTCAGGCGTGATGCAGCTCTCGTCGTAGGGTACGCCCAGCGCCTCGCAATAGGCTCGCTGCGTCTCCTCGATAGTCATGCCCACGGGCATGCGGATGTCGATGTGCAGCTTCTTGCGGGCAGAGTACTCCAGGTGCAGCAGGGCGCCCTTCCAGATGGTGTCGCTGCAGTTCAGCTCACGTGCCTTTTCTATCGCCTTGTCCACATATTTCTTATCGTCCACGTCGATGGTGGTCTGGAAGAGGAAGCTTTCTGGCACGGCGTTCTTCTGCGAGCGTCTGTTGTCCCGGAACTGGTAGTAGTGAGCGCAGCGGAAAGGCAGCTGCTTCTTCAGTTCATCGTTACCCCCACGGATGGCAGCTACCAGGTCTGCCATCCAGGGATAAGCGATGGTCTTGTCATAGACCGAGAGTGGCTGGGAGCTTACGCTCCCCTTATTGCCATTCTTGTACGGATTATATGCTATAATATGTTCCATTTTTTTAAATGTTGAATGATACATTATCCCTTGATGTCTGCCTCCTTGAATCCGGCAATCAGCTCCTTGTGCTCAGCCTTGAGGTAGCGCAACATGTCCTGCTTGTCCAGGTCTCGGCTGAAGGTATAGTTCACCTGCACCGTGCGCTTGGTGGTGCGCACCACGGCGTGGTTGGTCTTGAAGATTTCCTCGAAGATCTTCTCACCCGTATGCTCGTAAGGTTTGAAGTCGAACTCGTCACCTCCCTTCTCGCCAGAGCATACCATTCTGCCCGGTATCACCTTAGGCTGTTCGCAGATAACCTCGGCATCGTTCCATGGCGCCTTGCGGAAGGCGATGGTACCGTTTTCCTCACTGATGATGGCTCCGTCCACCTTCTGGGCGTTGAGGAGCTGCTTCTTTGCTGCTTGTTTCATGATTGTAATCTCTTGTTTATAAGATGAATAATGTCAGTTGATTCTCATATCGTTGATATACAGGCCGTCGGCAGCATATCGGATGTCAATCGGCTTTTCTAGAGGGTCATAACAGATTCTTTTCATCATGACACATTCATGACGCCAACATCTATCCTCGTCCTCCATCACAGGCTGGATATAATCCTTGACCCACTTGTAAAACAACTTACGCTCCGGATCTTTCGAACAGCCTATCGTCATATCTCTCACCACCTGAGAGTCAACGAATATCATATTTCTCCAAGCTATTCTACTTTTTTGCACCACCTTGTCAGCATTACCAAAGAATTCACCAAAAAACAAACGATGTGTAAAATCCTTCGGCACCTTTTTTGTATGCACTTCCACATACATTTCTACCACTTTCCCCTCCGTGTCGGCTAATACCGGGAACAATGTATCTCTGCCGATATCGGTGATGGCCACCAGGTCCTCAATGCAAAAGAACAACCCTTCGTCGTTGTTCACCACTCTCAATCCGCCATACTGCGGATGATAAAACACATAAGCTTTTCCTAACATATCAATATATCATATTAAAGGGTTGGGCTGCGAGATATTCGCCAGATTTCAGTTTCAGGAACGGTACCGGATTCCTATAAACAAAAAACGCCCGCAACCAGACTTTACTTGTCTGATTACGGGTGCAAAGGTACGGAGATATTTTTATACTTACCTAGTACGTACTATGTACGCGTACTAGTACTACCGTTCAGCAAAGGGGTTATTTCATCCAGGAATTTTATCGTCTTCTTCTGCTCCATTCCTCTATTATAAGCAGCTCTCAGGGCATTGGGAGTAATATTCCAGAGGTCAGAGAACACCTTCCACATCTCATTGATACCCAGCGTTATGGCTATCTGATAGGCAAGGACCGCAGACTCAGAGTTGGACAGCTCCATAGGGTAGAAGTTCTCATCGAGCAACCCATGTTTCTGCAGATTCTTCAAGACTGCCAGTCCCCTCTCTCCCTTCAGTTCATCCGACATACGTGCCGCAGGATCGTCATCGTTCTTCTTCTTGGCGATACCATTCACATAGCAATTCTCCACATACTCTATATAGCAGGCATTGCCCGTTACGTTTATGGTTCTTCCTTCTCCAAGCATGGCTTCTCCTCCTTAAAATCGTTGTTCATATACTCAATATACTTGCTGTTGCCATTCAATTGAATGACCACGCAAACAAGGCTGAATCGCCCATACTTCAGAATCAAGCGCACGAGCTTGATGATAAATCTACCCATAATTCTAAATTGATGATGGTTAGTAAATTAAGTTCTTTGTCGCTCGTTCCTTAGTAGAGGACGTCAGAATTTGTTTGCGCTAACATATTTTTGCTGGAACAAGCAAATGCCAGGAGTGCTATAAGGGAATACACCCTTAGGGGACAGTTGGTCTCCGATTTTATCAGATACTATTTTCTTTTATCGGTATTTATATTATAGATTAGAATTAGCCCCAAAATGAGTTCGCTAACACATAGCGAGGCGGAAAATCTCACTTATATTTACTTCATTAAAGCCAGCAAATCCTTTCCCTTATGCATGAGGTTAAGAACCACAGCGGCTTGCATTCCGTAAATTTTCTTATATTTTTCTTTCATCTCATACAGTATGGCAAGTCTGGTTTCCCTATCTCTTACATTTTTCTTGTAGTTCTCCACCGCCTGTATTTCCTGGTAGAGATAGTAGCCAATGACGTAGCAGAATTGTCTGATGACCTCAAAAGATATTGAGGTTTCTTGCTGCCTAAGTTTTCTGATGGTATCGTAAGCAGAGCCAAACTCCAAATTTATTATTGTGGGGGTTGTGATTTCCTCCACTATCATGTGGTCAAGGAGTGCTCCCACTTCCTTGACAACCTTGCCTCTCATATAGCCATCGGCATATGAATTCATGTAACTACGTCCCTTTCCCATAATTTCTTTTTTAAATTTCGGTGTGAAATTACAAAGAAAGAGCGAAATAGAGGCGTGTACTACGATTCCTTAATTCGTAATATGAGTACTATTATTTTTCTGATTTTTAGTTTTTTTGAAAAAAAGAGGGAAAAGTGAGCATTCTTGTAGCATCACTTCTCCCTGTTACTTTTATGGTATTTTTATGGTAGGTGCAGCACTCTGCACTGCTTGTTTTACTTGATTATAACTATAACTGAGCCCACTCATAACCGCGAATTCAACAAGCAAGTGCAAAAATTTCGAAATGTTTTTGTGAAAGCACTCCTTTGGTGTTGAGAAAATCACTTTTTCTCTCTACTTCCTATGATATTCTCAGGAAAAAGACTTATAGCTTTAGCTCCAGGATATAGGGTTTCATCTTCATACCGCCATGCCCTGAAACATAGTTTTTAATATATTCCGTTCTGTTCTCTGTTTCTACATCCAAGACTTCAAATACCCAATACTGATCACCAGAAGGATGAAATCCCAGATTCTCCAAATACTTTGATGATATATGTGCCCGGATGGTTCAGGAGATAGGTTTCCTTCACTGCGGGGTTGTTGTCGTTTGCCCATACAACCTCAAAACCAGCTTGTTCAAAACCTAAATCCAAGCCACCACATCCCGAAAAGAATGAAACTACTTTCATATTGCGACCTCCTATAAAAAATACTCCTATGCCCTCTTGCTCTTGATTCCCCGTGACTCAAGCGTCCACTTAATCTGCTTTGCCATATGATAGGCAAGATTCACCGGCACGGCATTGCCAATCATCTTATAACCCATATTCACATCGGTATAGATAAACTTGAAATCATCAGGGAATGTCTGGACCCGAGCTACTTCTCTTACCGTCATACGGCGATAGAGATGCTCCTTGCCAGGCACAAACTTTTGCAGATTCTTCTCTACCTTAATCATCTTCGGCGCCTGAGGATGGAGCTGGCACTGGCGACCGCTAGCCTGTACCGTAAATCCAGGTTCATCCCATGCTCTTACTCGGTTTCTCGACATGAAGATGGGTGAGAATGCACCTATGAAGTATTCGTGGTTTGGCACCTTGCAGGCATCACCATTGCTATGATTCTTCTCCTTGGCAGGGATTGCCGAATCCTTCAAGTCCCAGATTGCCTCACGGAGCGTAGGGCGATGGCTCTGCGGTGTAGGATAAACAAATTCCTTGATGCCCAGGTCTTTTCTGAAACCTACATAGAACACTCGGTCTCTGTCTTCAGGAACATCAAAATCGTTGGCATTCAACATCTGAAGATTCACATCATATCCTGCCTCATCGAAGAGAGCCAGGAAGTTCTTAACAGCCTCAGCATTGCGGGCAGCCAGCATTCCTGATACATTCTCAGCCACGAAGAAGAGCGGCTGCTTATCCTTCAATATGCGGATATAATCATAAAAGAGCTGTCCTCGTGCATCATTGATTCCCTTCAGCGAACCCGCCTCGCTCCAAGACTGGCAGGGAGGACCGCCGATGATACCATCAATATCATTCGGGAAATCCGAAGGCGACAGCTTCCGGATGTCTCCCTCGATAAGATGAACATCGGGGAAATTGGCACGGAAAGTGGGGCAAATCTTGGCATCAATTTCATTTGCTATCATTATCCTGAAACCAGCTATCTGGAAGCCTAAATCAAGACCTCCAGCTCCTGAAAACAAACTGATTAAATTCATAGCTATCCTTATGCCTTACCCATAATATCGTCTGAGGCACGGAACTCCTTCCCGTCCCTGCCATTAATCAGACTCCTTACGTCAACATCCAACACTTTAGCTATCCTATCCAGAATATTGATGGTCGGATTTCCATTGATATATTTATAGCAAGCATCTCTAGTTACGCCCAACAGTTGGCTCAATTCCTTCACAGATATACCTTTGCGCTTTAAAACTTCTTTTATCAGTAATTCCATAATTCATTATTTTTGAATTGCAAAGGTACATTGATAAAAAATAATACTGTTAAGAAAAAGGCCAATAAAGGCCAAAAGAAGGCCAAAGTTTGTTAATGTATAGTTATAACTATACAAATGTCTGATAATCGTATAGTTATTACTACACAAAGACATCTTATACGAATTCTAAAAATAAGATTTCCTGTAAGTCTCAATATAAGAAAAGCTTACTTGATGTATAGTTATAGCTATACAAATAATAGGTTTTTCTCTTGGTCATATCGGCAAAAAACATTATCTTTGCCCAGAAAATAAGATTCTGAATCATGCAAGATACAAACATTCAATATCAATTCTTCCCACGTTCCATAGGATTAATCGAACCTATGGAAGAAGTCATCAATGTCTTTAAAAAAGCAGAAGATAAGATTTCGTCTTCTATAAACGACTTGAAGTCTGATGATGTATTATCTATAGTTCGTCCAGGACTCGAAAAAATCGGTTATTGCGTAGAACAAAACAAGAAGGATGAAGGAAAAATAAAAGTACCTGTTCTTTTCGGATGCAACAACAGCATAGACAAACATTTTTATGCAGATGCCATTAGTGCAGACAAGAAAATTGTCATCGAGGTAGAAGCCGGCAGGGCCACAGAGAACCACCAATTCTTAAAAGATATTTTCGAAGCTTCTATGATGTTTAGCGTGGAATACTTAGTGATTGCGGTGAGAAATATTTATCGCAATCACAATGATTTTGAAAGAATTTACCCGTTCTTAGAAACAATGTATATTACCAATAGAATCAAATTACCTTTGAAAGGGATTTTACTTATTGGATATTAAAACAAGGACATTCACTAAGGCTTATTTATCAAAGCCTTGATGAATGTCCTTACTGATAATCTCTGCTATATCCGCATGTATCTCGCGCGACATCAAATGAATGTACACATCGTTACCACATGCATCAATGTAAATGGGAGTATCTATAACTGAGACATTTAACTTTCTGACTATTTTTCAAACATACTAGTAAATAGCCGATTACGATATTCCTGCACCAACATTCCAGTTTCTTTTTTCTTAAAGCTCATAGGAACATCCGAGATGTCATCACATTGATAATACAATATAGCATTAGGATGACCTATAAAAAATGTTGCAATTAATTGAGATACTTTATTCAAAAGTTTCATAGGTGTTACCTTTTGGACGTTACCTAATCTCTCAAGATAAATACCCCATAATTCAAAACCCTTATCTTTCAAAAAAGAAGCCAATTCTTTTGAAAGAAACAAATCACTATCAGCAGCAAGGCGAAGGTAAAATTTATCTCCAGCACTATTAGAAAAAGAATAGACCGCCTCCTTCATCAGAACTGAAATTCAAAGTCGCACTTCTCTACGTTGCGCAGCTTTTCCAACTGCTCAGCCTTATGAGCCTTCAGTTTCTTCACCCATTCTGCCATCTTGGGAGAAGAGCTCTTTATAACTATTGTTTCATTTACATGTACCATAAGCCTATAGTTTTATATATAGGGGCAAAAATACTACATTTATTTGGAAACACCAAATTTTTGGCAGAAATTTTTGCTCCGACCTTCAATAAATCGATAAGTCGACGCTCTGTGTCTGAAAAATCCGGCATAATCTTATCTATTTAGTTAATATTCAAAATGCAAAGTACATGAATATTAGCCTAACAGACAAGTTTTCAGAGTATTTTTAGTTTTCTTTGGCCTTTTAGCAGTACGCTACATGCTTTCGAAAGACATCATAGAGGGATTTGTGTTGCTGTACAGATAGAAAACACGGAAAAGTTGTACTTTTATAATCGAAATTTAAGAAATAACATTCAACATATCTATATTTTTTGTATCTTTACCGGCAAAATACGGATAGGATTGTCCGCAACTTAATAAAATGGATTGTATGAAGAAGTATTTGGTATTCCTTATATTCGCAGGACTAAGTTCCTGTATTGATGCTCAGACAGTCAAAGAGACTGTCCGTGGCAAGTATGGCGAGAACCTAGGTACTGCTGAAACTACGGTAAGAGGTGGCAAGCGTGTGACTGTGTATAAAGACAAGTATGGACAAATTACTGGAACATCAGAAAGTAAGACCCACTCTTTCGGCAAGACCACTACGGTTTACAAGGATAAGTATGGGCAAAAAACGGGCACCAGCACAAGTACAACAAGTCATGGCTTGTTCTCTTCCAGAACGATTTCTACCACTTATCGTGATAAGTATGGCAAGAAAACAGGTTCTAGCATCACCAAACATTCAGGAAATACAGGTACCACCGTCTATAGAGATAAGTATGGGCAGGTTACTCGCAAGGGCAAGGTTAAGGGTAGGTTGCCAAACAAAAGTAGCAATTATTATGATGGATGGAGCAGTTCAAAGTCAAAAGGTAAATAATCCGAAAAAGCTTCTCCACGTTGCGCAACTTCTTGAGGTTTCAAAGCTTTTGACCTTACAGGTAGGGTGTTCAGTATTCAGTATTCAGTTTT
>NZ_QUCG01000092.1:0-9516 GCF_003473645.1 Prevotella sp. AM23-5
CTTTTGAATCCTACATCAAACCACAACAGAGTGCGATGTCTGCAGTCGGCATCTCCGTTGTATATCTTTTAAATCCTACATCAAACCACAACTGCCGTTGCGCTGAGGAACGAGGAAGATGGTTGTATATCTTTTGAATCCTACATCAAACCACAACATATTCTACCTTGTCTTTAATGTCCCTGCCGTTGTATATCTTTTGAATCCTACATCAAACCACAACTCAGACAGAGCCACAGAAAAAGAACTCGCGTTGTATATCTTTTGAATCCTACATCAAACCACAACATATCGAGTTTGTCAATAACGGCGGTACGCGTTGTATATCTTTTGAATCCTACATCAAACCACAACCTGGTCTTCCTGCTGATATGATTGATGAAGTTGTATATCTTTTGAATCCTACATCAAACCACAACTGATAGTACAACATAGTGGCGAGGTGATAGGTTGTATATCTTTTGAATCCTACATCAAACCACAACTTATTGTAAACAGAGCCATTTTGCTATAAGTTGTATATCTTTTGAATCCTACATCAAACCACAACACATAGCCAGTAACCTGCTGTCCGCTGCGTGTTGTATATCTTTTGAATCCTACATCAAACCACAACACAGCCTACGGCTTACTCTCAGTCTGTCAGTTGTATATCTTTTGAATCCTACATCAAACCACAACTTATAATAAACAGAGCCATTTTGCTATAAGTTGTATATCTTTTGAATCCTACATCAAACCACAACAGATTGCGATGTCTGCAGTCGGCATCTCCGTTGTATATCTTTTAAATCCTACATCAAACCACAACTGCCGTTGCGCTGAGGAACGAGGAAGATGGTTGTATATCTTTTGAATCCTACATCAAACCACAACATATTCTACCTTGTCTTTAATGTCCCTGCCGTTGTATATCTTTTGAATCCTACATCAAACCACAACTCGTTGGCAATCTTCTCGGCTACCTGCTCGTTGTATATCTTTTGAATCCTACATCAAACCACAACTCTCCATCCAGCCATTTCTTTATGATAGTGTTGTATATCTTTTGAATTCTACATCAAACCACAACTCAACCGGGATGAACCATCAGACCGGAATCGTTGTATATCTTTTGAATCCTACATCAAACCACAACTCAACCGGGATGAACCATCAGACCGGAATCGTTGTATATCTTTTGAATCCTACATCAAACCACAACTCAACCGGGATGAACCATCAGACCGGAATCGTTGTATATCTTTTGAATCCTACATCAAACCACAACTCAACCGGGATGAACCATCAGACCGGAATCGTTGTATATCTTTTGAATCCTACATCAAACCACAACTCAACCGGGATGAACCATCAGACCGGAATCGTTGTATATCTTTTGAATCCTACATCAAACCACAACCTACAGATTTGAAAGTACTGATTTCCAGCACATAACAATCACTTTTTCTAATAAGAAATGATGAGTAGGATATAATTTTCTATGCAAAAGTACTAAAAAAATTCCAATTGAATAGGTTCACTGATAACTTTTTTCGATATTTTACTCTTATTAATACTTTTGGGTTTACCACAGAAGTTATAAATATCTCCATATTGCTTATCAGTAACACTTAATAAACTAACTTTTCCTGTCTCCGGAAGCAAAGATTTTACCCGTTTTATATGCACTTCCAAACTTTCCCTTGATGCACAATGACGTATATAGACAGAAAACTGCATCATGGAGAAACCATCTTTCTCCAAGTTCTTGCGGAAAAGAGAAGCTGCCTTCATTTCTTTTTTCGTAGTAACAGGTAAATCGAAAAATACAAATAACCACATTATATGATACGCATTTAGTCTATCTTCTGTCATGTCATAATAGGTAAGGAAAGTTTCTTGATTTCTCCAGAATAATATTTCACAAGAGAGGCAGTTGTGATGGTCAATGCAATCTGCAAAAGTCGCTTAACCTTTCCTATGTTAACATCACTATTCAACACACGCATTATCTCAGACTTTGATTCTTTATTCAGTTCTGTAATTCCATTTCCATAAAGCCGATAAACGATTTCATCAACAAATGGCCGATATGGTTCCATTACATCATCAGCTAATGGAAAAGCATTATATCTGCCTTTATGAAAGATGCCCAAATTCGGGAGCAAACCAGAACCAAGCAAAGCACGTGCTACGGCTGCACGCAATATGGCATAACCATAATTTAAAAGAGCATTAGGTGGACATCCTTCTCTTTCTCTTTTAAAGGAGTTACAGAAAAGGCTATTCCAATACACCTTTGCCGCCAATCCTTCTCTATTGTCAGAATCTCCACTCTTTACATTATTATAATAAGGCTTGAGAATATCTTTATTCTTACCAGCAAGAGCCAAGACTGCGGCTTGATTTTCTATCTTTGACTCTATAATCTGTTTCCAAGCCTGCTTTTTCATTGGCTCAGTAACAGCAAGCTGAAATTTTAAACTTTCAGCTTGCGTAGTATTAGCATCTAAGCTTTGCAACATAGATGTTGGCATCATCTTGTTATCACATAAGATAACAGCAACATTATTCTTTACCAACTCGTTGAGAAGCGGTAAAGTAATGCTTATCATTTGATTTTCCAAGACTACACACCCTATGTCTTCAATAGGGTGTGTAATCTTGTCGTCACTATCTTTCCAAGAGATTACGATCTGGCAATTCTTAAGTGAAAGGCAAACTGGAGTTGAAAAGAACAATGTCTGCTTAATCATATCATTTTTATCTTAATCTTTTAATTTCACCTAATTCATTAATCTCGAAATCATAGCCTTGAACCAGTATCTTTGCAGAAGCCAAACCGACTCTTATCTTAGGCTTTATATCTGATGTGTCAGAAGCATTTCGAGGAAGTTCTTCGTCTCGTCTCGCTTCTTGATGATACTTAAACGTTACCCTACCATCGGATTCTATCCCGGATACGTAGTAAAGGTTTCTGACTGTCTCTTTTTGAGAATAATCCCATACCTCCTCTTTTGTTTCTTTATAAAAGATAACCATAGTTCCTTTTTTTAGGATAAAAGCCAACTGGCAATCATCTTTTTCAAGTGGCACTATATTATGTCCAACAACAGACTTATCAGTACTCGTCTTATAATAACCAGCAGCTTCCATCATATTCACAAATTCATAAAATGTCTTTCTTTTGCCAGTTTTTGTAGAACCAACATATAATGCAACTATATAATTACCCTTAGTGGTAACATAATAGTTTCTTTTATATTCTTTATCCGACAAATCTCGTTGTTTTTTCTTATCGAAAGATATTGGATTTTTTATCGAAGTATAGCATCTTACTTTTTTTATAGGAATTTGCTTTTCTTCATTCATCCATATAGTTCCAGCCATAGCTTCTTTAAAGCCCTTTTCTCTGATAGCAGCCTCTACAATACCTCTAACAGCATCATCAACGATATTTTTAACATCGGTCACCTTCATAGAAGCCAAATTTATACGCTTAACGTATCTTACCACGCCATCGTTCTCTATAGCACCATAGTATGTATCGCTATGCAATAAACCTCTTGCTGCATCACCCTTACAAAGGACCTTCTTTTTCTTTTTGATTCCATCAACTTCTACATCAAGAAGTATTTTACGACGTCCTTGCTTAGGCATATTGTCTGGAGTATAATGATAAACCAAAATTTCATCTTGCACATTCTTTAAATCCTCAACAAATGTAGGCCATGGCTTTTTAAAATAAGCCTTTGACATGCCATACCATTTATGATTTTCTTCATTATGATAGTATGCACTTAACTTATCATATTCGTCTCGGCTTATACATGCAACAACGATAGCATCAATACAATGATGAACATGATTTACACGCTCTTTCTTACCATATACATCTTGAACACCCCAAATCTTTCTAAAATCAGAAGTAGCAATACCATTAACGGTATAGACATGCTTGAAAAGGGATTTCAAGTAAAGACGTGCATACTTAGAAATCACACCGATATCAGTACCTTGGCGTCGACTAAATCCTTCAGGTACAATCTCCATCGTGAAACGCAAATACTTACCTCGCCAATAATCGCGTTGCAATTCCAAAAGATGACGATTATAAATTATGTCATCCTTTAGCTTTTTGGTTGTTGCCCCCTTTGATTTTCCCCTCAGTTTACGTATTTGCCCATCAAGAGACTCATACTTTTCTCTCCAGTCATTAATACGTGCCATAATTTCATCATGGTTAGGCAATTCTGCCGGCAACTTGGTTTTCTTGATTTCTCTATTGAAGCGACTATCACAGAGCGTCAAATTCATTCTTGTACTGTCACCATCTACACTACGGGGAATCGTATGCTCTATATCAAATTTTTGACTTGTTCCTACAAAGTCGGGAATGGCAATCTGCCTGCCTGTATATAAGCAGATATGTCCCTGCTCTTCCCAAAGAATACACTTTAGGATATCATCATCTTTAACATTATACTCCTCCCCCATTTTGTCTATAATCTTCTTACGAGCCTCATCATTTTTTTTCTGATTATCTTTTGCAAATTTCGCTATCGCACGACGCTTATTCGCATCATTCAACTCACGAGCAAACTCAATATGGATCTCTGTATCCAGATCTATCTTTCCCTCTTCCAACAATCGGTTTACCAATTTACGCAATCTGAATATGGAACGCATAGCCATTGGATTACGCACACAATCAATTCGAGGTGAACCAAGCTGATAAACACCATGATCATTAGTACGCAATACTCTTGGATATTTATCCATCTTAGAAGGATGGTATAACTTCTTAAGTTTCTCTTCAGATACATGATACTGCTCCTTCAGATACTCCTCAATACAAACCTCGAAAGTACGTGCATCTTTAGAATCAATCTGATTCATTTCGTGGATAATATGCTCAATAGCAGCATTACGCATTTCTTCTATATCCCATTCATATTGCGGCATCACTTCACATAAGTTACCCAAAAATACGGCATGAGAATAAATCAAACCTCTTCTAAGATAAGGAAGAATCTTACAGATAGCCTTCAAACTTAAAGACGCATAATCACCCGGCAAAGAAATCTTGCAAAATTTCCTTGCTTCTTCATCATTCAATTGCAGACGATTCTTAGCAAACTCTGCAAGTTTTGTATCATCTGTATAGAAGAACAATACATGCCAAATATCATTAACTACATTCAAACGACTTTTACCCTCAGCAAGAGTATAGGTTTCGCAAAGAGCATCGATCCAATTCTCTCCAAATATATCTTGCAGAGCAGCAGTTACAGGACAACCTGAAACAGATGTATCCATAGGGAAATTGAAAAGATATGGCATTTCGACATCAGTGCTCTTCTTATAAAAGCCGTATTGTTTCTTCGGTGCCAGTTTCTTAGCAATATCTTCAAAATCAAACTGCTTCTTTTTTATAATCAACTTACGGAAGAACAATGGCATAATGAGTGCTCGCTCCTCTGAAGACAGAGGGCGTAAGACATCATCATTTGGAGTCTGAATCTTTATGTTATTGATAAAAGAGAGCATTCTAAACTCTTCATACATAGGATGTGAAGAAGGACATCTTGTCTTGTTCTTCTCAAATACGCATTTACCAACTTGTCCTTTTTGCGACTTTAATGGTCGCTGGTAGAAAATGGCTTTTTCTATTTGACGTACCACATCAGAACCAAGATTCTTATCTAAATCTTGCTTTTCACATATAGCCTTAAACTCTGCCAGATAATGTTCATTTCGTGCAGTATAATGATTACGGATTTTCTCTCCTTTATTATAGAGAGAATAAAAATAATCACCAAGATACTCATAACCTTCATCATGCATCTCCTGAGTCAGATTGCTGATACTTTCTTTTACCTTTCCTGTTTCGTCACCATTCTGATCTTTACGATTGCTTAAAAAACCGCGGCGTTGAATCATGTGATAAAATGCTCGGCCTAAAATATACCTATCAGTTATACTACTGAAGTCCAAACTTTCATGAAGGCATTTGTGTCTATAAGCATAAGGAGTCTTTTCTGAATCATCATCAGTAGCTTGCCATTGCATAAACAACTCATTCTTAGGATACTCTTTCTTGAGTCTCCATGCAGATAGTTCTGCTTTAGAAAGCGGAGGACATAGATGTGCATCACTTAAAATACGAAGCAAACGTATCTTACGTAATTTAATACGATAGTTTCTTACTCTTGCAGCTTTATGAGCTGTACGCTCAGCAGCTTTAGAATATTCTTTGCCTTTTTCTGTTTTTAAAACACCTTCCTGGAAGATGTCCACACCTTTATCAAGCAAATGATATTCATCTGCCTGTTTTTCTACAATAGCCCATCCGTGACTATTGGTTCCGGTATCAATTCCAAGTATTTTAGTCATATTGTATAGTTTTATATACTTAATTATTAATTTTCTGTAAAATTACAACCTTTTTATTGGATAAACAAATATTTTATATTATATTTGCAGCAGAAAATAAGATTTCCTACATCTTATCACAATAAGGCAGAAATGCCGAAGGGTAAAACCTATAGTCCCGCTTCGGTGGGATTTATTTTTTTATGTACCTCCCAATTTCTCCAGCAAATTCTTCCTTGCAAGATCAGCTATCTCCTTCGCCTCCAAATAGCACCCATCAATTTCTTCGTAGGTATATGCATTCCGAGCCTCAGCGATGCATTCGGTTGCAATCTCTTCGAACATATCGAAGACGATTTGTTCATTATTATTTTGCTTCATATCGAACACTATTAAGAATTAGTATTTCCTATTTTAAATATCATCAAATGCTGACATTTACACCGACATTCAACATTCACGAATCTACTATCGAATTGACTCTCTTCTCCCTTCCCAATGTCTCAGGAAATGCATAGTGGCCATTACCTATTTCACGAGGATTAGGCTCTATATGCTCGGCATACCATGCACGTTTATACTCGGTGGTGATAATGCCGTAATCTCTGGCGGCAATGATGGAAGCGGCGAGAGAGGCGCCATATAGTTCCTTGATGTCTATCATCTCTTCCAGCGTAATCAACTCTCGCTTCCTGGACCCCAACTCTTCGATAAGCGCCAATTTGGGAAGAAGTAAGAAACTGGCAAAGAGATCACAGCGCTTCTCCAGTTTCAACGGACTGTCTTCCGGGAAGAGGAGAAGAAGATGGGCTAACTCATGTACTGCCGTGAAACGAAGTTTCTCTACGCTACTCTTTTCCGGATTAAAATCGAGAATCATCAGCGGATGCTTCTTATCTGCCCAGGTACTCATTCCGAAGACATAATCCGGGAGAGTTGCAGCAAGTATCATGATGCCTTTTCTTTCCAAGAGTCTCAGGATGCTGGCGATGGGACCATCACCGCAATGCCACATTTCACGAAGAAGACTGGATGCCTGGATGGCATCTTCCAGCGTTGATACCTTGGTGCCTTTTATCGGATTCTTGAATTGAGTAGGAAAACCCGCTTCTTTCTCCTTGGCAAGATACTGCTCTGCCCAAAAAGAGAGTTTTGCTTCCAGGGCTTGCAATTCGTCTTCGGATAACTTACCATTGGAGGTGGTACGGAGCATCGGAACATCTATCTTGAGATTGGTACCATTGAAATATGCCTCGCTGATATTGAGGGCTTTAGCTATGGCTTGCAGGGCATCACGCTTGGGGCGCATGATGCCTTTCTCATAACGGGATATACTCTGCTTGGTGATGGCTCCGTTGGTTCGCTCTACGAGTTTATCCATACTGAGCCCCATCATCAGGCGCGCTTCCCGCAATCTTATTGAAAATGAGTCATTAGTCATATTTGTTAGCTCTTTAATTTGTTGACAAATATAAAAAGAATATTCGATATTGTCACTAAATAACATAGAGATTTAACATAAAAAAGCACTTGAATATAGGAAGAACTAGAAGATTTAAGGAGAAACGGGGATTACACATTATTATATATAGGAATTCTTAGGGAAAATGGTGGGCATAACGTCATTGAATATCAACAACTTAAACGTTTCATTGTGCAAGTTGAGGCATTTTCATTGTGCAAGTTGAGGCATTTTCATTGTGCAAGTTGAGGCATTTTCATTGTGCAAGTTGAGGCAATTTCATTGTGCAAGTTGAGGATTTATCATAAAAAAAATGGTGTTCCATTCCTCAAAATGAAACACCATTAATCTAATCATATCTGATAATCGAATTTCGCAATTAGTTGCTATAAGCACTCTCACCATGCTCGTAGATGTCGAGACCTTCCTCCTCTACTCGCTTGTCAACACGTACACCTACTGTCTTATCTACTACCTTGAAGATAATATAGGTAACTACGATGCTGTAAATGATGCTTACCACGGTGGCTACCACCTGAATCCAAAGCTGATGCCAGTCGCCATAGAGAGCACCCTGCACACCCTCGGCTCCAGTTACGTATCTTGTAGCGAAGACACCGGTGAGGACAGATCCCAGGATACCGCCCATACCATGCACACCAAAGGCATCGAGGGCGTCATCATACTTGAACTTCTCCTTCACTACGGCTACCATGAAGAAGCAGACGATGGTGGAAATGATACCGATGCAGAAGGCACCTAAAATATCCGTACTACCTGCTGCAGGAGTGATGGCAACCAAACCGGCAACGGCACCAGTACAAGCACCCACCGTGGTTGGCTTCTTGTTGACAATCCAGTCGATGAGCATCCAGGTGGTGGCTGCTGCAGCTGTTGCGATATGAGTTACCAGGAAGGCATTGGCTGCCAGACCATCAGCTGCCAATCCGCTACCGGCATTGAAACCGAACCATCCCAGCCAGAGTAACGACATTCCCATGAACACGAAGGTGATGTTGTGAGGAGTGATAGGATGACCTGCACGATAATCATCACGCTTGCCGACACAGAGTGCCATGACCAAAGCGGCTACACCGGCATTGATATGTACCACGGTACCACCCGCAAAGTCGATAGCTCCCATCTCCTGCAGGAAACCGCCGCCCCATACCCAGTGAGCCATAGGGAGATAGGCGATGATGACCCAGAGAACGGTGAAAAGTACATAACCGCTGAACTTGACACGCTCGGCGAATGCACCGAGAATCAGGGCTGGAGTGATGAGGGCAAACATGCACTGGAACATCACGAAAGTGAGCTCTGGAATACCCGTTGACATGATGGCATCCAAGCCGATGCCGTGAAGGAAACACTTATCGAAACCTCCGATGATGCAAGCCAAAGGGTTGCCGCTATCCGCATATTCTGTAGAGAAAGCCCAGGAATATCCGAAGGCCACCCATATCAAACTGACTACTGCCACGATGAATACCGTCTGCATCAGGATGCTGAGGATATTCTTCTGGCGCACCAAACCACCGTAAAAAAGTGCAATACCTGGGATTGACATCAAAAGCACCAAGATGGTTGCCATGATCATCCACGCTGTGTTACCCGTATCAAGAGTTGTCAACAATAAACTGCTCATATATATATCTTATAATTAAATTCAATACTCTGTTAATTCTTATGTAATC
>NZ_QUCG01000093.1:0-9254 GCF_003473645.1 Prevotella sp. AM23-5
TAGCTTGACACAGTTTAGTTTACACTCTCCCCCATTCAGGCATTCGCCCGTCTCATAACTCTTCGTCATATCCTTTAAGATACCAATCATCTCCTGCCTCAAGTTCTCAGGTTTCAGCACAATGATATTTCTGCCATGCCATAACAGTTCCTGAAGGAAATCACGGCTGGGGCGAATGGTGAGGGTATATTCCCGATACATCGTTAACTATCTTAAGATACTTTGCCATGTATCTTAAGATACTTAAAAAAGTAACCTAAGATACCCTCGTACCCTTTCTTCAGTTATTTCAAATACTCTATGAGCATATTGAAGTTCTTTTTACCAAGATTATTCTCAGACAAAGACTGACTCATGTTCTTATTAACGATAAGACGTGATTGCATTTTTTCCCATACATCAGCATCTAATAATTCCTTCCATTTTGCTGCACTTCGCATAATAACAAACACCACATCTTCTCTTTCATAAGCCAAATATCTAATTAGTTTCTTCGTTAATTCCTGAGATGGCAACACAACACCCCTTGGAAAATCCTTAAAAGAAACAGAAGTGTAAGCACAATACTGAACTATTGCAAAGTTTCGGAAAAACTCATATTCTTTCTGATGATTTATATTGAGGCGATTAATATTGTTATACCAATAATAGTCACCGATTTCATTCAATGCATCGCCACAAAGGACTTGGGAACCCTCCATGCTATATTTTTCCTTGAACTCTTCATGACTCTTAACATAAGATTCCTGTGGGGTGAGCAATCCTCTCACTTGAAATGACAGCGTATTGATCAACTCCGCCATAGCATCCTCTAAAGGTGCCCAATATCTTTCATATTGCACATTATCATTCACACCTAACTTAAATCCTGGATTTAGGCTAAGAATAACGACTTTCGCCTTGAGAGGGTTACCTCTCCATGGCTCAGCAGGAGCACCAAGGACATACTTATAATCTTCCTTTACATTTCGGTTGAACTCATTTATTACCTGTTCTTCATAAGGATTTGGATAGACTATCTTTATATCCTCATTATACCAATGAGAGCGCATATAATCCTCTTGTAGCTTAGGCCAAAGATTTTCTTTAACAATATCTGATTCTGAAACGCAGTAAAATCCTGACGGATTGACAATTCGTTTGAGTAGATCTTCACTTGTCAAAGACTTTTTCAACGAAGCCAAACTATCCCATCTAAGATATTTCTGCGTAAAATTTACAGACTTATCGTCTTCTGTATAAGAGAATCTCAATCTAATCTCCATCATGAGAAGATCCAACACTTTCTCTAAGCTAAGCGTTTCTTTAAGATAATTAGCCATTGCAAACTGGTCATCTACATATCTATCGCCTTCAGAGTATCTAAGATGCGAAACGAAATACGCCAATGTTTGCTTGATACTATCTTGGGCAATCTCAGGATGATTGTCTAAAAACTCACGAATATGCGATAAGATATCAAAGCCCTTGTCGGCAACATAAAGCAGATGCATCAACTTTGTGTCTGTATCCGTCTGTCCAAACTCGTAACAATAATCGTCTACATAAGCCTTGATATGCCTCTCTGGTAGACTAACACGCTCGCCTCCTACTGGATAAAATGCAATTCTTCTCATAATTAATCGTTTTGATGTTACACTTTTTGCTTCAAATCTTACTACATCAACAAAGATTATCAGCATTTTCGTTTTTGCGGATTGTTAGATAACGGATTATCTAAAACTATATTGCATAGGGAACTCCTTTTTTGTATTTTATAGAAAATAAAAATAAAATATTTCCGATTTATATCCATTATAAAAGATAAAAATATGGCAACTATCATTCGTTTATCATACATCGACAAGATAGAAAGGTATCTTGGCAAGGAGACTATCATCGTATTAGAAGGTTAACGACGTGTAGTAAAAGCTGCATGATGAAGATGATTCGTGACCGTAAAACAAAAATGCGCCCGCACAATACGGACGCATTTCTGTTTTTATAAAATTACCACCAACAGCAGAACAGCAGTGATACTCCCTTCTTCAGCTTCTTTCGAGGCTTCCTGTTCAGTTTGTTCTAGGCGATGGCAGGAGAAAGCACTCCCATAGAAGATAGAGCTCTATCTTTCCACCTTGAATATGGCGGCACTTATGCCTGAAGCTTTAATCACATCAGTCTTTCTTCCTGATTTATACACAACCTTTCCTGTGGAAAGAACAGAAACAGCCTTGCCACCTACAGAGCTGATATTGAGAGAGGCTGCCTTGGCACCAGGATTCACGACAACAACATACTTCTCATCACCCAAAGTGCGCTCATATACCATCGGATATTCCTGACCCTTCCGGTTCAGGAGCTTCCAATCTCCCTCATTGTCAAGAGCCTTGGCTGAATGACGCAAAGCGGTCAGCTTACGGGTATATGACAACAGAGAATTCTGATCTCCCTGCTGAGCTTCAACGGTCAACTTTCCGTTTTCCGTATCTACAGGGAAGTAGAGCTTATCGGGTGCACTCGTAGAGAATCCGGCATTCTTGCCCTTGGTCCACTGCATCGGAGTGCGGGTACCAGAGCGCTCATTGCTACCCTCCTTGTTAGGGAGATTCATCTGAAACTTCATACCAATCTCATCACCATAATAGATAAACGGAATACCTGGCATGGTGAGGAAGAAGGTCATCGCCACCTTCAACTGGTCAGGCGTGTTGCGGGTACCGATGTTAGGACGCTGGTAATCGTGGTTGGCAGATGGAACAGCGATGTAGCCGAGATTCTTGGTGGCATTGAAAGCCTTGGTATAGTTCTCGCTAAATTCCTTAAGCGAACCCTTGCCCTGCTTGTCGAAATAGCAGTTCTTATAGCTCTGCTCCCATTTACCCCATGGAGTCTTGCGGTCGAAGAACAGAGAGGCATAGCCCTTAAGACCGAAATGGATGTAGAAATCGATGTTGAAGCCGGCAGGAATGGCTTGCTGCGGATTAGCCCACTCTGAAATCAGGACGGTCTCAGGATAGTACTTGTCCTTCCAGGCACGCATCTCATTCCAGAGTTTGGAAACCTCCTTCTTGTCGGGGTCGTTCTTGATAAGCGATGATGCCATATCTACACGGAAGCCATCCACACCCTTATCAAACCAGAAAGCCATAATGTTACGTATTTCCCTACGGACAGCCTGTGGTCCTGGAGCATCTACGCCCTGCTCCCAAGGATGATTTGGATCTGGATGAGCAAAACCATAGTTCAAGGCAGGCTGGCACTCGAAGAAATTCTTCTCATAATACTTGGCACGAGGAGCATTAGCCTCCACATATCTGCCTCGGGTACTAGACTCCGGACTTGCCTCCTGATGACGGGCTTCTATTTCTTTCTTCTCACTCTCAGGGATATCATTCATCCAGATATAATAGTCGCTGTAACGCTGGTTAGGATCTTTCTCGGAAGACTCCTTGAACCAGGCACACTTGGTGCTGGAATGTCCTGCCACCAGGTCGAGACAAACCTTGATGCCACGCTTATGGGCCTCATTGACCAAAGTAACCAAATCGGTATTGGTACCGAATCGAGGATCCACCTTGTAGAAATCGATGACATCATAGCCACCATCAAACCATCCCGACTCAAAGATTGGATTGAGCCAGAGGGCGTTCACACCCAGAGACTTGATGTAATCCAACTTGGAAGTGATACCCGGCAGGTCGCCAATACCGTTGCCATCAGTATCCATATAGGAAGATGGATAAATCTGATAGAAAAGTGCATCACTCAACCAAGCCGGTCCCTTCTTCTGTTCTGCCTGAACAGAAAGTGTGGTTGCCGCCAAAGCAGCAACCAACAACATTTTATTCATTCTTTTCATGAGCATAATTATTAATTCAAGAAAACTTTCTTTCATAATAACTCAAAATCCTGCATTTTATTGTGCAAGAATGCTAATTGCAAATCCGCCACCTGCAACAGAGTTCAATTTCAAGACAGACTTGCTGGTCACAGTCTTCTTGGTGATGACATAAGCCTGCGGATTGGTCTTGTAGTTGGCATTCTTTGCATCCTGATAGATGGTAGCCACATACTTCTTTCCCTTGTCGAGGAAATCGAGCTTTACGGTAGATTGATGAGCCTTCATGCCCGTAACACCACCGACAAACCAGTTATCAGAACCCTTTGCCTTGCGGGCAGCGGTGATATACTCCATTGGTTCAGCCTCCAGATAGATAGACTTGTCCCAATCTACGGCCACATCCTTGATAAACTGGAAGGCATCCATGTGCTTCTCGTAATTCTCAGGGAAATCAGCAGCCATCTGCAATGGACTATACATGGTAACATAAAGTGCCAACTGACCGCAGATGGTAGAGTTGCAATGTGAACCATTGGCGCAATCCATCTCAAAGATACCAGGGGTATAATCCATCGGACCACCCTGCAGACGGGTGAAAGGCAAGATGGCGGTATGTCCCGGTTTGGTTCCTCCGAAAGCCTGATATTCTGTACCGCGAGCACTCTCGTTGCCAATCAGGTTAGGATAAGTGCGGCAGAGACCGGTAGGACGCACAGCCTCATGGGCATTTACCATGATGTGATAATCAGCAGCACGGGTTACGGCATGCTGATAGTGATTGATTTCCAACTGACTGTAGTGATGCTCGCCACGAGGAATGATGTTGCCCACATAACCGCTCTTCACAGCATCGTAGCCATAATCCTTCATCAACTGGTAAGCTCTGTCCATATACTTCTCATAGTTCATCACAGAAGAAGAGGTCTCATGATGCATGATGAGCTTCACTCCCTTGGAATGTGCATACTCATTGAGTGCCTTGATGTCGAAATCAGGATATGGAGTCAGGAAATCGAATACCTTTTCCTTCATATAACCACTCCAGTCTTCCCAACCGATGTTCCATCCTTCTACCAGGACTGCATCGAAACCATGGGCTGCAGCAAAGTCGATGTAACGGCGTACATTGGCATTGTTGGCAGAATGTTTGCCCGATGGCTTGGCATGTACATAGTCGGTTCCATCCAACTTCACGGTAGGATAATCATGGGTATAAGCCCACTCTCCCTTACCTGAAATCATCTCCCACCATACACCTACATACTTTACAGGATGAATCCAGGAGGTATCCTTGATCTTGCAAGGCTCATTGAGATTGAGAATCAGATTGGAAGACAGAACCTTGCGGGCATCATCTGTAATGACCATCGTACGCCAAGGGCTCTTGAACGGAGTCTGCACATATCCCTTCATTCCCTGTGCATCTGGAGTAAGCCAAGAGGTAAAGGTCATGGTCTTGTCATCCAGATTCAGGTGCATGGCTGGATAATCCACCAGAGCAGCCTCATGCAGATTGATGTAGATACCATCATCAGTCTTCAACTGGAGCGAGGTCTGTACACCGGTATCAGAAAAGACTGTCTGTGAGAGATTGCTGCTGACAGCAGCATGCAAGGCTGGACGGATGCCCGACAGGCGGGTCTTGGTGTATTCATATTCCTGGGTATCGTAATCACCAGGAATCCACCAGGCGGTATGATCGCCCGTCATGGCAAACTCAGTACGCTCTTCCTTGATGGTAAAGTAGTTGAGACTGCCTTTCTGAGGGAACTCATAGCGTAATCCTACTCCATCATCATAGACACGGAAACGGACGTTCATATAACTGTCGGTGGAATTCTGCTTCAACTCTACCAGCATATCATTATAATGATTGCGGATAGACTTGTTCTCTCCCCAAACAGGAGTCCAAGTCTCATCGAAAGTAGAAGTTTTCTCATCGATAACACTAAAATCGGCAAGCAGGTCCTTACCATCCTTACCGCCCTTGGCGAGCTGATAACCCAGACGGCTAGGCTTGATGATGGTCTTACCCTGATAGGTCACACTATAGGTAGGCACAGTGCCATCCAAAGTGAAGTTCACCTTGATTTGTCCGTTAGGAGAAGTAATGTCTCCAGCATCTGCCGAGATGCCAAAAGCCATCAGAAGGCTTGCGAGCAAAAAGAGTTTTTTCATATTATTTCCTTTTTTAGTTTGTAATATTCAATATAAAATTACCATTCTCCCTGGTATGCTCCAATGAGGAAAGTTTCCTCATTGGAGCTACCCCTTACTTGGTATAACCAGGATTCTGATCGAGTTTCTTGTTCAAGTTGAGCACGGCATAAGGGATAGGATAAACCATGGTATAGCCCTGCGTATCATCATTGTAATCACCTGCAGAAGCATTGTGGGTCACACCCTTGAAGCGGTCAGCAGTAGGCTCTGTAAAGGTACAGAATCTGATCTGGTCTGGGCGTCGTACTCCCTCCCAAGCCAGTTCCAGCATACGTTCATCCAGAATGTCATTGAGCGTAAGTTCTGTACGAGGTGTAGCAGCAACACGGGCACGAACCTCATTCACTATCGTGAGCGCCTCATCCTTGTTACCCATACGATACTCAGCCTCGGCCTTCAGGAGCAGGGCATCAGCATAACGCCAGATTACCAGGTCGTTGTTGAAACTATACTGCTGGGTAGTGGACTTATCAAACTCATACTTCTTCATTCTGGCACCGGCACACTTCATGGCATGAGGGTCATCGGCAGCAGTGAAATCCACCTTTACAGCCAATGGCATATACTCCAGCGGCTTATCTGTAGCACCATCCTCTACAGCTTTTCCTGTCTCCTCCATATAATCCTTGTCGGTATAGAAGTTGAGTTTCAGACGAGGGTCTGGATTAGCCGTTCCATAGCCATATACCAGCATCTGCTGCTTGGAAGAGCAGGCTCCATTCCAGCCCTGATAACCGATGGCACCGCCATGGTTATAATGCAGGGTGCGCACGATGTTGTAATCCTCTATCTTATAGTTGACGCAGTCGTTCGGACGGGTCCAAATATTCTCCACGGAATTCTGGTTGGCTACGATGAAGTTATCTGCATAGCTAGGCTGCAGGCGGTAACCCAAGCTGGCAATCTGATCAGCACAATAGGCTGCTGTTTCCCAAGCATTGCGAGTTTCACCATCCAAAGTGATGTTAATTTTTTTACCCATTTCCGAAACAGTCTTTCCCTGCTCCTCGCTGGCAGTAGCCTTGCCGCTCTTGTCTGTACCGACAAAGGCACTATAGCTGGTTGGAGTGGTATCATCGATGGTATAGACCGGTGCATTGATGGCACACTTAGCCATACACATATATGCCACAGCCTTAGTGATACGGCCATAATATTCACCCTCGTTCTGGCTCTTACTGTCTGAAAGATGAGGAATACATTCAGCCAATTCTGAAGTGACAAACTTGAAGACATCAGAGCGGTTGGACTGATTCACCTCGTTAGCACTCACCTGAGAAGAAACAACCAATGGCACCTGTCCGAAGAGATCCATCACATAGTAATAATAGACAGCACGAAGGGCTCTCAATTCATATACATATTCAGCATACTCCGGATGCTCACCCAGGTACTTGTTGAGTCGGTCGATAGAAGAATTGGCAAGACCGATGACACGATACAGGTTGTTCCACACATCGTTATACTTGCTTACAGACGACTCAAAGTTGTGGAGGAAAATGTTCTGCCAGGCACCACCATCCACCCAGTCACCTTGGCGACCAGGAATCATACTGGCATCAGAAGAGAACTCCTGAAAGGTATGTACCGAGCCACCATCGCTTCCATACAATCCATTGCCGATGGAAGAATAAACATTAGCCACTGTGTTTACATATACCAGCTTAGGGGTACTGAAAGCCTCCTCCTCAGAAAACTTGCTTCGTGGAGTCTCATCCAGTGAGCAACTAGCCAGTAATATCGATGAAAGAAGCATCGAACCTATAATATATTGTTTCATAACTGTAATCCTTTATATATTAATAATGTAATTCTTAATTAGAACTTGAAATCTATTCTATGTGAAAACATTTAGAAATTCACAGAGAGCGACAAAGTATAAGTACGGCTCAGAGGATAGATGTTCTTATCGTCGATACCCAGATTGTCACCACTGATGGTTGCTGAGTTGATCATTGGAGTCAAGCCCTTGTAACCAGTGAGGGTACAGATATTGTTGACTGACAATGACAGGTGAATGTTGTTGATGAACTTCCACTTGAGCATATCCTTGGTAAAGGTATAGCCCAGAGAAGCGTACTCGAAGTTCATATAGTCACCCTTTTCCAACCAGTAGTCAGAAATCTGAACATCATGGATTCCCTTGCCATTATTGAGATGCTGTGCACCGCTCAGAATATTATAGGTTGGGAAATTACTCATATTGTTCAAGGTCATGGATGTAGCATTGTAAATCTTATGACCGAACGCACCATTAAACTGCATGCTCAGATCCCAGTTCTTGTACTTGAAGCTCATATCCCAACCGAGGAAGTACTTAGGAATGGCCTGTCCGCATACCTTGCGGTCGCCACTGTCACCCGTATCAATGGTACCATTATCATCAAGGTCTTCGATGATATACTGTCCGTTCTCATCAATACCTGTGCAGTGAGGCAGATAGAATACACCTACAGGCTGTCCCTCTATCAGATAGGTTACACCATTATTATGTACCAGACCAGCTGCACCTACCGTAGCAACAGAAATATGCTCGCTCGTTGTCATAGGCTGTCCCTTGTAGGTACCGCTCAACTTCTTCAGCTTATTCTTCTGATAAGAGAAATTCAGACCGGAATTGAAGGTGAAGTCCTTCGTCTTGATGATGTCACCACGAACAGCCAGTTCGAATCCCATATTAGTCATGGTACCCATATTGGCCAACAGACGGTCGTAAGTGAAAGGAGGTACCGGCACGGTATAGGTATAAAGCATATCTGATGTCTCAGAAGTATACCAGTCGAAGGTTACATTGAGACGCTGCTTGAACATCGACAGGTCGAAACCGGCATCAAACGTCTTCTTTACCTCCCACTTCAGATCAGGGTTGCTGTTGGAAGTAACCGCAAACGTAGTACTTGTTGCGCCGTTGACGGTAGTTACACCATTAGGTTCCATCAGAGCGAGAGAGGTATAAGGATCGATAGCATCCTGATTACCGGTCACACCATATCCTGCACGGATCTTGAAATTATCTATCTGCTTGATTTTCTTCATCCAAGGCTCGTTGCTGATTACCCAGGCTAAGGAAGCAGAAGGGAACCAGCCCCACTTCTGACCATCACCCAACTTGGAAGAACCATCGGTACGAACATTGACGGTAGCGATGTATCTGTCAGCAAACATATAGTTGACACGAGCCATATACAATAGTTCGTTAAAATTTGAGATA
>NZ_QUCG01000094.1:0-9029 GCF_003473645.1 Prevotella sp. AM23-5
TAATAAAAAAAAACAATATACAATGAAGAGAAATAAGAACTTGCTGATAATCAGATGCTTGTAATTTCTTGACAAGAAGATGCCGTTGAGAAAAATCTATAGTTGTACGACTATAACCCCTATAGTTGTACAACCATAACTCTACAGTTGTACAACCATAGCATGTATAGTCGTACAACTGTAACTTTATAGTCGTACAACTATAGGTCTTGTTCTTAATATAGAGCAGAAAACAAGGAATCCCAGCCTCTCAATCCTCTTATTTTTATCGCTAGATTCCAAACTTGTAGGTATATGAATTTTGGTTATAAATATTGACGGGAGGTATTTTTACAATTGTAATTTGAACTAAAAAAGGAGGAATAAGGCCTTATGGAAAATGGGGAAGATGTTCCCGAATGGCTGAAGAATGGGGATTATGAGTTTGAGTATAATATTATAAGATAAGATCAGTTGCGTGTCTGATTTAGTAAAGAGGGTGTGTCATAAGTTAATGATTCACCCTTTTTTGTTTGTTGGAATATTACTGATATGTTGTTGGAAAACATAGTATAAGTTGTTAGAAAAGATAGTATATGTTTTTGAGTTAGTTAGTATCTCCGGTCGCACAACAGCTGTTGTGCGCTTGCATATCAGCTGATATGCGCTTGCACAACAGGTGATGTGCATGCGTAGGTCAACTGTTATGCGCCAACTGTAATTTAGACTTATGGCGCCTCCTCTTTGTCATTTGGTACATACAGAATGGCATTTCATACAAGGTAGGTTTAGATATTTGGCTGATAGAAATAATCTTCTTACTTTTGCGCTCGTAATCGGGAAGCGATAGAAAAGAAAAAATCGTGGAACGAGGAACATGAAGAATAACCCTTTAATATATAATAAGGTATGAAGAAGGTAATGTTGATTTTAGCCATGATGCTAAGTGTAATGAGTGTAAATGCTCAGTTTGTAGAGTATAAACCAGTATATACTAATCCACCTGCCCAGCAATATTCTGTGCCATCATTTGGCTTGGAGATGCCGCAGATGCCTCAGCCTCCGGAGGAATATACTGATGTTGGTGCTTATTATATTAAGAACAATCAAGTTGTGAGAGTCAAGATTCGTGTGAGAGAAACGTATAGTGGTGGACGCAGATCATTGACAGTTGTTGGTTATTATGGTGGTCCTTTGGATAGTTTGTTGAGAACACATGCATTCGTTAGCAAGGTGGTTAGAAACCTAGACGGAGAGGTTGTAGCCAATAATTTTGAGTGGAAGGCGAACACGGTGCCTTTCGGTAAAGTGTACTTTAATTTGTAAAGCCGTTTAAGGATATAGGCATTGAGGTTGTCATGGATTGGAAATGTGGAAGCATTATCTTTTTCAGCAGTGGCAAACTTCAATGCTTTTTTTGTGGAAATTTCATGAAAGTAAGCCTGTTGGAAGAAATAATAGAGGAAAAGTTTGGCGGTATCAAAAAGATTTCTTACTTTTGCAATAGAGTTATGAGTGAACGGAAAAGAACGGGCACGATGAAGGCTCTAGTGAATGAGCGTATTGAACGTTATCTTGCGATAGAAATGTGGAAGTTTCAAAGTCTGCTAACGATAAATAGGCAATGATGCTCACGTCTAAGGATTATTGTATCTTTTTCTCTATGGAAGAAGATGTTAATATACTCTATGGCGTGGGCTATTGCATTATTACTTGCTGACGGGTCCTTCCACAACCTCTATCCGGTAATAAGCAATAGTCCCACGCTTTTTCATTGAAAACTTAATGACCGATAGCTACTTCTGGGAACAAGTCAGCGATGTAAATGGTAAATATGGATAGTCAATTTATCGTATTCAATACAAAGACGGAACTCTTAAGATTAGATGTTTCCAAAATTGTTTATTTCGAAGGAGATGGCAATTATACACAGATTGTTACTATTAACAAGTTGAAGGCTGTTGTTTGTCTGAATTTGACTCAGATGGAGAAGTACTTGGCAGAGCATCTTGTAGATTGCAAGAGTATTTTTATGCGGGTGGGTAAGCGCTTTATCATCAACACTGGCTACATCTATCAGGTCAATACGCAAAAGCAACAGTTGATATTATCCGATTATGAGCATTTTGCTTTTGCTTTAGGTATTTCTAAGGAAGCCTTGAAGCAAATGAAGGATTTACTCATAACTAAAAAATAAACTAGTCAAGCAAAGAATTTTATGGAATTAATCATTGGACGTGATGCTAGTACATCTCAATTGAGAATAACAATGGGACAACAATCCAAGACTTTTGGGGTTGCTGGAAGTGTTCCTATGACTGTGAGCCGTCAACACTGTAGTTTGACCATTAATCCAGATGGTTCTTATAGAATTACGAATCTAAAACCTCAGAACGTTACTTTTGTCAATGGAGTGGAAATAATGGCAAAGACTATCATGGAAAAGGATAAAATAGAACTTGGTCCAAGCAAATTTTTGGTTAGTTGGGATTGGATAAAGAGTTTTGTTCCTCAAATGGTAGATTTTCGTCCATTGCAGCGTGTTTGGGAAGAATATGATGAACATAAACTTGATCAGCAAATTGCTGACCGCAAGTTTAATTCTCTTCGTGGCATTACTGGTTTGATTACTATGGGAGCCATCGCTTTGAGTATCATTTTCCCAGAATTTAGAGAGACTCCTCTTTATATAGGTTTGTATCTCTTAGGTATTTTGATTTCTGTAGGCTTTACTGTAAAAGCATATAAGGATTCTTCTAAGGGACCGTTAAGGCAGAAGCAGTTGACTGAAGAGTTTCAGCAGCATTATGTTTGTCCTCATTGTCATCACTTCTTGGGCTTTCAGTCTTATGAAGTTTTAATGCAGAATGAGGCTTGTCCTTATTGCAAGGCTAAAATCAAAAAGTGATTTTGTACAATAGAAGATAGGTTTTGTGTAATGAGCACAGAATTAACACCTATCTATTTATTATTTCACTATATTTGCACCAGTTATAATTTTAAAACGTATGATTATGGCACAGAATGAAGAAACATTGTATTTCGATAATACACATCCTGAAGTAAGACAGGAAAGTAAAGATAAAACTCAGAACGCTGCTGATAAGGCAACTTGGAAGAAAGTAGCGGTAAGTGGAGTTGCTGGTATCTTGTTAGGTGCAAGTGCTATGTATGTCACAGATGCCATTGCTGCAAATACAGAAGAAACTCCCGATACAAAACCGGAAGGGGAGAATCCATCGCAAGATGCTGCTGCAGCTAATGATAATGCCTCTATCAAGGTGGCTGAGAGTCATGATGAGCAGAGCTTTAAGGAGGCATTCGATGCCGCTAGAGCCGAAGTAGGTCCTGGTGGCGCTTTCCATTGGCATGGTAATATCTATAGTACTTATACCGAGGATGAGTGGAACAACATGACAGATGCAGAAAAGAACGACTATGCTGAGGCTGTAAAGCCAGAAGTACGTGCTGAAGAAATGAATGCAGCCCCTCATCAAGCGGAAGATGTTGCTATGGTATCTCATTCATCTCATGCAGACCAGGATGTATCTGTTGCTCACAATGATGCAAATTTGCATCAGGCAAGTGATGTGCAGGTGGCTGATGACCAAAATACAGATGTTCATTTGGTTAATGCGGGTGAAGTTCAGCTTGCTGATGGCTCCATGGCTACAGTGGGTGTCTTCGACGTGGATGGTCAGGAAGTGAGTGTGGTAGATTTTGATCAGGATGGAAATCCTGATGTTGCTATTTGTGATGCCAATGGCAATGGAAGTATTGACGTTGGTGAAGCAGTTGATTTGCATACAGGACAAGTGATAACTCCAAGTGGTAGTGATTTCGCTGATACCGGAGTTGATGATTCTGCTGATCCAAATCTCCAAACAGCATCCTTAGAGAATCCTGATGTTGCTCCTGATATGCCAGACTATATGTCTGATGCTGATATTCAGATGGCATAAACATTGATTAAAATAGATGGTAGCAATGGAAACTAAAAGAATCAAATGTCCGAGTTGCGGTGTATTGCTCGACGTGAGAAATTCTCAAAACGAAGCGGTTAAGATGATTACTTGTCCTCAATGTAAAACTCAGTTGAGAGTGATGTTCTCACAGCAACATGCTGCAACTCCGCAATCTTTTGGGAAAACAGAATATGTTGGTAACAGCAATGGTGAGACTCAGTATGTGAATCGAGATAATGGAGAAACTCGTTACGTGGGACATTCCTCTTCTCCTTCTCAATCTGATGAAACAATCCTTGCAGGCAAGAAAGAAGAGGTTACTCCTGGTTATTTGCTCTATGGTGGTCAGAAGTATCCGTTAGGGATCGGTAGTAATGTAATAGGTCGCAAGGCTACTACTTCGCAGGCAACTGTACAGATTGCTACTGATGATAGATATATGAGCCGTCAGCATCTTGCCATCCAGGTAATTAAGGCTTCTACGGACAAGGTTAGGGTTGTGGTGTCTAACTATCACAATAAAAATGCCAGTTATGTGAATGGACAATTATTGAACGAGGGTGACCAGCTCGTCTTGACAGAAGGAAGTATCATCAAGATGGGTAACACAACCGTTGTTTATCATCAAAAATAAAGCTAACAATGAGAATCAAGATATATCAGCCTTTAGCTATCTATGAGTTGGGTAAAAGGGCGAACCAGGAAGATAGCATCTATCCAATAGAGGGCAAAGCAACGGAGAATGACCGCTTGTTTTTGCTCTGTGATGGTATGGGTGGACATGAGCATGGTGAGGTGGCAAGCCAAAGTATTTGCAAAAGTCTTTCTTCGTTTTTGTTGCAGCATGCAGTTGCTTCCGAAGGCTTGGAAGATAAGTTGCTATCTGATGCTTTGGCGTATGCCTACGAAGAACTGGATAAACTGGCTATTGCGGGAGATTCCCGTCAGATGGGAACAACTTTAACTTTGCTGTATTTTCATAGTAATGGATGTACGACAGCCCACATTGGAGATAGTAGAATATACCATCTCCGTCCATCTTCACATACCATATTATATAAGAGTCGTGACCATTCCCTGGTGTATGATCTTTATCAGGCTGGTGAGTTGACCTATGAGGAGATGAAGACATTTCCACAGAAAAATGTCATCACCCGTGCGATGATAGCTGGAGATAGAAATCATCCGAAACCTGATGTTATCCATATTTCTGATATTCAGCCAGGTGATTACTTCTATATTTGTTCTGACGGCATGTTGGAACAGATGGAGGATGAGGAGCTGTTGGATGTCTTTGTTGCGAATGTTCGTGATGAAGAGAAGCGACAGATGCTGATTTCAGGAACCTCAGATAATAAAGATAATCATTCTGCTTATATAGTACACATCAAAGAAGTGAGTCATGACGAGGCTGATGTGAGTCTTGTAAATGAAGAGCCTACGGCGAAATGCAATGCTTTGAATATCAAGCCTGATGTGGAAAAGTTGACTGCTTCTCCTGATGTTGAAGTCGTAAAGCCTGCTGGTACACCGCCGCCTGTTCCTGATAGTGTGATTGTTGCGATGGAGAATAAGCAGAAAAGAAAGAAACTCCTGTTTGTTGCTTTCATGGCAATAGTGGTGTTGGCTGTTGTAGGAATGTTTGGATATGGCTACTATAGCAAGCATAAAGCAGAGGCTGCTTTGCTTGATTCTCTTCATGAAGATTCTATGATGACCGTGAAAGAGTTTAATAGCCAGCAAGAGTCAAAGACAGATACAACAAAACCAGATTCAATAAAGTAAGATACAATAAAAAATGGACGAACTAAATAATCAAAATATGCTCCAAGTAGGAACCATCCTACACGGAACTTACAAGATAGAAAGCTACTTGGCTTCAGGTGGCTTCGGCAATACCTATTTAACAAAGAACATCGAGTTTGATGAGACTTATGCCATCAAAGAGTTCTTTGTAAAGGGTGTGTGTCAGCGTGATGGTAATAGTACTACCATTAGTGTAAGTAATGCCGAGAATACCAATAGCTTTGAGCAACAGCGAGAGAAGTTCAAGAAAGAAGCTCGCCGTCTTCGTAGTCTCAGTAATCCTCATATTGTCAAGGTCTATGACCTTTTTGAGGAGAATGGTACTGCGTATTATGTGATGGATTATGTAGATGGAGAAAATCTATCTGCACGTTTGAAGCGTACCAATGCACCTTTGGCAGAGTCTGAGGTTCGCAATTACTTGAATCAGATATTGGATGGTCTTGAGGCAATCCATAACGAAGGTATGTTCCATCTTGACATCAAGCCTGCCAATATTATGGTGGATAGTCATGATGTGGTCAAGTTGATAGACTTTGGTGCAAGTAAGCAGCAGAGTACGGTAGGTGGTGCCACGATGAGCACTGGTATCAGTTATACGAATGGCTATGCCTCTAGTGAACAAATGGCGCAGAGCTATGATAAGTTCGGACCATGGACAGATTTCTATTCTCTTGGTGCAACTGTGTATAAGTTGCTCACCAATCAAGACCCCCCATCAGTTTCTGACCTTTCTGAAGACGAGACAGAGGACAAGCATCTTGCCCTCCCAATGCCTAATGTTTCTGGGGAAATGAAGAAATTGGTGGTTTGGATGATGCAAGTGAATAGATTGAAGAGACCGAAGAATGTTGGGGAGATAAGACGTATCTCGCAACAGTTTGCTTCGGCTGCTTATGGTAATGTTGAAGCAACAAAGGCATGTTGCCCTATGCAATCTCATGTTAATCTTGCAGGGGGTGATGAAGAAACACTGTGGGAAGGTAAAGTAAAGAAAGTTAAAGCTGGAGTTAACCAGCAAGTGATAAGTAAGAAAAAAACAGATAGTCATATATGTCGTAATTTATTAATAGCTGGGGCGTTGTTTTTAATATGTTTATCAATTAGTTGTTATGGCTATAAAACTATTTGTGAAAATAATGCTTTTGAAAAGGCTTTTTCTTCTCAAAAGATTGATGATATTAATAGATTTGTAAATGAATATAGCAATATGACAGATGAACATCGAAAAAAAATAAATGCAAGACTCTCATATTTAAAAAAGCAACAACATAATAAGCAAATAATAGATAATTTGGTATCTAATATGGTGTATGTTGAGGGCGGTACTTTTATGATGGGAGGAACTGATACATATGATTGGGAAGGGACTAAACCTGTTCATCAAGTAACTTTATCTAGTTTCTATATAGGTAAATATGAAGTGACTCAAGAAGAGTGGATGGCAATTATGGAAACAAATCCATCTGGTTTTACAGGGGAAAAAAGACCTGTAGAACAAGTTAGTGTGGGGGGAGGAAGTATGGATGATTGTTTGAAATTTATAAAGAAATTGAATCAAATAACAAATAGAAAGTTTAGACTTCCAACAGAGGCAGAGTGGGAATATGCTGCTCGTGGAGGCAAACTTAACCAAGGTTATCGTTATTCAGGTAGTAATAATATTTCGGAAGTTGCATGGTGGCATGGGAATAGTGGAGGAAAAACTCATAATGTAGGTCTGAAAAATCCTAATGAATTAGGGCTTTATGATATGACAGGAAATGTTCGTGAATATTGTTCTGATTGGGCTGCACCTTATACAGCAACTTCTCAAATAAACCCTAAAGGTCCGCAAGGAGGGGAGTGTGGACATATATTTCGTGGTGGAGATTGGGCTCTTGATGAGTATTACTGTACTGTTGCTTATCGAAGTGTTGGTATTTTGGAGGGATATGCAAGTTCTGAGTATGGATTTAGATTGGTTATGGAACCATAGTTCTAAAATATTTTTATTAAAATTATGATTTAGAAATAAGTATATTAAGATATATGAAAGTTTGTAGAATCGAAAAAGATACAGTTTTTCGGAAGGTCGGTGAGGTAATTACTGCTTCAAAAAAAGAACATAATTATTCGGAAGGACGGGCAAAAGCTGAATCTATGTTAGAGAATGTTAGAAAACAGGATTATCCTGAGTCATATGGTAGAGGAAACTCTTTATTTGTTTTTCCGTATGATGATAAAAAGGAAGAGCGAGCATTTCAATGGGCTAATACTTTTGCTTCTACTCCAGTTTCATATTGTATAGTTAATTTATTAGTACTGGAAGTTGATAATGTAGAGTGGCATGATTCTCGGAATTATGATGATTTATGTTTCTTACTTGGGAACTTTAAAGTTGGAATGAGAGACAAAAATGTGAATGAGGATGATTTGTGTAATAGATATTGGCTTGAAAAGTGTAATATGGAAGAACTCTCCATAGAGGGACTGGTAAATAAAGCAAGAGTTATCAGCGTTGAACCATATATAGTAACTCATAATGGAATAAGAAAATTAGAATAAAATTATATGGATAGTTTTAATAAAGCAAAAGAATATGCTGATGGCAAAGTTGTCGAAGCGTTAAACCAGGTTGTTGCAGATGCTTATCAGGCTGGTTATAATGCGGGCTATCAGGATAGTATTAATAAGGTGGTAAAAGATTCCGCATTGGAAAAAACTGAGTATGTTGACTTAGGGCTTCCAAGTGGAACTCTTTGGGCATCTAGCTATGTTGAGGATGAAAAAGGTAATGCCGTTTATTTGACTCAAGAGGAGAGTAAGGCTTATAATCTTCCTACCTTAGAGCAATGGGATGAATTACGAAGAAGGTGTAAATGGAACGAGAATTCTGAAAAGAATTGGACTGAATATGGTAATTACTATTATCATAGTTGGGCAATCTGTTTAGGTCCGAATGGTAATAAAATCACTTTCGAATTAACAGGACTTTATGAGGAATTTTCTTATTGTTCGCAAACGGGAGAGGCTTTGTTTTGGCTTAAAGACTCAGATGGTTGTGGCAGAAATTCAGCAAAGATTACTCTGAATGATTTGGAATTAGATTCCAATAGTACCTTTTCTGGATATAAATTATGTCTGCGAACAGTCAAATAGTAGTACTCTATCATTGATTGTATAAAATTATTATGGAGAAATTATGGTTCAACTAAATAATAATGCCGTTCTCTGCTATGGCAAATACAGACTAGAAAAGATCCTTGGTCAAGGTGGTTTCGGTATTACCTATAAGGC
>NZ_QUCG01000095.1:0-9017 GCF_003473645.1 Prevotella sp. AM23-5
TCAATCACTTATAAAAAATACGTACTTTCTTCAGATGAAAGTTCTGCTTTTTTCTAATTTTATAGAGACATTCTGTTGTAGTTTCTTTATTTTTTCGTACTTTTGCAAAAAAAAGAGGGATGAAAGGGCAAGTTACCAATACAAATAAAAGTTAAAAGTGCGTTCCTTTAGTTTACTCAATGGTAAGAGTTGCGTATTTTCTAATAAGAATAAGTATGTAGGAAACATATAAAAGAGATATACAATGGAAAAGAAAATGATAAAACAAATGATGATGGCGTTGCTTTTGGCGATGATGCCTTTTGCTGCAAGCGCACAGGAAACTCCTGTCGTACAGGAACAAGCAGATAGTTTGCTGTCTCCTAGTATAATGGTGAATCGACATTTCTATGTCAAGGATTTGCCTTTGGATGTATCGAAGGTAAAGTCTATGTCAGCCATCAAGTATGGAGAAAATGGCAACTTGATGATTTTTACGATGTATCCCAACTTTACTATACCTAAGGAATGGGAAAAATATGAGATACCTCGCAGTAGAGTGAAATCTCTATCAGAGATAGAAGACCAAATAGAGACCAATCAGCAGATGTTGTCTTTGACGAGGCATAACGAGAATACTGACGCATTGTGTGGCAAGCCGTTGCCAGGTTCCTTTACTTTGTACGATTTGAACGGAAAACTTTGGACAGAACAATCGCTCAAGGGACATAAGGTAGTTATCAACGCATGGTATTCAGGCTGTGGACCTTGTTTGCGAGAAATGCCTATCCTTTCGGAGTGGAAGAATAAGTATCCTAATGTGATATTTCTCTCTGTAAACTTCGAGAAAGCTGATAAGGTAAGGAAGATAACGGAGGCACGTGGCTTCAATTGGACTCATCTTTATGGTGATAATTATTTCGTGAAATTTGTTGGCTCAGGCGGTTTTCCTCTCTTCATCGTCCTAGGTGAGGATGGCTTGATACGTTATATGGTGAATGGTACCAATGAGAAGATACGTCAGGATATTTTAAACGTTATCAATAAGTAGTAAAAGCCAAAGGGGGCATTTTGTGTTCATCCCCCCTTTGGCTTTTACTGCTTATTCTATACTGCTAAGATTATTCTTCATCATCCTTGTTGTCTGCCACAACCTGCGGACCTCTTACCTTGTCCTTCAGGCTCAGGCCTTTCTTGATTTCGATGTTCACACCATCGCTCAAGCCGGTGGTTACTTGCTTGCGCTCGTAGGTCTTCTTCTCGCCGCTGCCCTTTACGATATAAACAAAGGTGCTGTCGCCGCTGAACTCGATAGCACTCTCGGGCACGGTAATCACGTGGTTAGCCTTTGCCAATACTATCTCGGCGTTGGCGCTGTAGCCGGAACGGATCTTGCCGCCCTTTACAGAGCGGACGGCTGCCTTTACCTCAAACTGGTTGGCACCATTGTTCTCTACAGCCTTTGGAGAAATGTACTCCAGGTCGGCATCAAACTTCAGGTCCTGCATCGCTCCGATGGTAATCTTCATCGGCATTCCCACTACCAGATTGCCCACTTCGGTTTCGTCGATGTTGCCACGGAAGATGAGGTCGTTCATGTTTGCCACACTGGCGATGGTGGTTCCGTCATTAAAGGTGTTGGCAAGAATCACGGAGTTACCCACCTTGACAGGAATATCGAGGATAATTCCCGAAATGGTAGAACGGATGAGGGTGGAAGAGGCACTGGCGTTGCTCTTGGAAACACCATCACGAACCACTTCGAGCGCATCAAGGGCGGCAACTTTCTCCTCCTTTGCCTGTTGCAACGACTGTTTTACCTTATCAAACTCATCGGCGCTGACCAGCTGCTTCTTGTAGAGCTGTTCCTCGCGACCGTAGTTTACCTGTGCCTGCTTCAGGTTAATCTCGGCAAGGCGCACACGAGCCTGTGCCGAACTGAGCTGTCCCATATCCGGAATCACCTTTACCTTGGCGATTACCTCGCCTGCCTGCACGAAATCGCCTGCTTGCTTGCAGATTTCGGTGATGATACCGCTAATCTGAGGCTTTACGTTCACCTCGTTGCGAGGTTCGATCTTACCCGTAATCACTGTGGTCTTCAACACATCGCCCATCTTTGGGGTAAACTCGGTATATTCCACAGGCTTAGGCTGTGATTTCTCATAAAGGAACACGAAGGTTCCGATGAAAATCAAGGCGACTATCGCCGCAACTATCAACTTTGAATACTTTTTCATATCTTTTATATCTTATTTTTCTTTTATTCGTCTCTCATTGCATCTACCGGCTTGATGCTCATGGCTCGCCACGCTGGGGCAAGTCCGGCTAGGCCACCGAGGATGCAGATGAGGATGGCTGAGGAGATGGCTGTCCAGAAATCTACCTGGAAGTGGGCGGTGAGAATGCCATCCGTGGTGTTCGCCATCTCCAGCATCTGCAGGATGGCTACTCCGAAGATGATGCCGCTCATGCCTGCCACCAGGGTGAGGATAATACTCTCTGAGATGATTTGCGAGAGAATCATCTTTGGCGTGGCGCCGATGGCTCGGCGAATGCCTATCTCGGTGGTTCGTTCCTTCACCGTTACCATCATGATGTTGGAAACTCCGATGGCGCCGGCGAGAAGGGTGCCGATACCTACCAGCCAGATGAGGAAGTTGACACCCTTAAACAGGTTGTCGAGCATCTGGAAGAGCACCTCCGTATTGAACACCATGATTCCTTTTTCGTCTGAAGGGTCGATGTTGTGAGCCCTGGCTATGGTTTCACGCATTCGCTGGGCGATGCTGCTCATCACCACGCCCGGCTTACCGGTGGTGGCGATGATGTCGATGGCTGTTCCGCGGTTGTAGGCGGTGCGGAGCACGGATTGCGGAATGGTGATGGTTTCGTCGGCTCTACCGCCGAAGTTCACGCCATTTCCCGAGCGGTAATCCACACCCACCACCGTGTAATAGGTGGAATCCACTCGCACGCTCTTGCCGCACGGGTCACCGCCGCCGGGGAAGAGGGTCTTGTAAATCTGTTTGCCGATGACGCAAACCTTGCGCTGGCGGCGCACATCCATCTCGTTGATGTATCTGCCGTAAAACATTTTAGGTGCGGAAACCTGGGCGTAATCGGGATTCACGCCCTGGGTGCTGCCGCTGAATTTCTTGTCGCCAAACACCACCGACTTGTTGCCTCCGAAGAGCAGCGGGGTGATGACATCGAGTTCGGGCACCCTGTGGCGCAGTCGCTCCAGGTCTTTCTCTTCCATCTGCCAGGAACGCCCCTTGTTGAATCCCTTGTAGGGCTTGGTAGTGTTCTGCGCCCAGATGATGGCGGTGTTGGTGGCGAAGCCTGCGAAGTTGTTTTGCAGTATCTCCTTCAGTCCCTGACCGCCACCCATCAGGGCGATGAGCATAAACACGCCCCAGAACACGCCGAAGCCCGTAAGCAGACTGCGGCTCTTGTTCCTCGTGATGGTATCAAGAATCTCTTTATATGTATCTAAATCTAATCGCATAGCCTATTCTCTATATATAATAAGGTGTAAGCAAGAATGAATTCAACATTCAACACTTAACATTCAACATTTTGCATTACTCCGCTCTCAGCGCCTCTATCGGTCGGATTCTTGCAGCCTTGATGGCTGGGATGAGTCCGGCGATGGTGCCTGCGATGACGATGGCGATGGTAGCACCGATGCAGGTGCCGAGGCCCACCGTAGGGTTCACAAACATGGCGGCTTTAAACAGTCCGGTATCTATGGTGGTGTGGCCGATGGTTGCGTCCATGATTTCGTTTGCCGCCACGCCACAGACCATTCCGATATAGCCGAAGAATGAGGTGATGATGATGCTCTCGGTGATGATGAGCTTCAGTATCGACCAAGGTTTGGCACCGATGGCTTTTCTTACGCCAAACTCTCGGGTTCGTTCCTTCACGGTGATGAGCATGATGTTGCTAACACCCACGATGCCGCTCAGCAGGGTGAACAGACCCACTATCCAGAGTGCCGTCTGCATGATGGCGATTCCCTGGTTCATCTGGATATTGTCCATGTATCGGTTCCAGAGCCAGATGGTGCGGTCGTCATCGGGTGCAGCCTGATGGTTGTTGTTGATGCTGGCACGATAGTTCTTCTCAAACTGCTCGTTATCCTCCTGGGTCTTCAGATTCTTGATGGTGAACTCCAGACTTCCTGCATCATCGCCCTTGGCATAGATGGTCTTTATGGTGGAGTAGGCGATGAAGGCTTCGGTATTGTTGCGCGATTCATCATCCTTGTAGATTCCCACTACCTGGAAGTTGAGGTTGCTGATCTTTACGTTCTTGCCCACCAGCGAACGGTAGTCTTTGCAGAGTTCCTTGGCCTGGCTTCGGCTCAGCACCACATTTTTGCGCTGGTCCTTCATATCGATTTCGTTGATGAATCGTCCGGCAATCAGCTCCGTCTTGTCGATTTTGGGATGTGTAGGAGCCACACCCACCAATGACTGGCTTGCCACATAATTATCGCCGTAGTTGATGTTCACGTTATACTGTTCCAATCTTCCACCCACATCATCCACGTACTGGCCGTAGGTCTGGTTGCTGATGAGGATGTCCCTGTCGTTGAGCGTGATGCTTCTGCCTTCCTTCAGTCCCTTGTAAGCCTTGGAGGTTTCGCCTGGGAATACTCGCATGGAGTTGGCAAGGAATCGGGTGCTTTGCTGCAACTGGGCATTAATCAGTCCGTTGCCGGCGCCCAGCAGGAATATCAGCATGAAGATTCCCCAGGCAACGGCAAATCCCGTGAGCGAAGTGCGGAGCTTGTTGCGCTTCGACGTGCTCCATATTTCTTTGATTAATTCTCTCATGTTCCAAGTTCAAAGTTATTTCACGTAGTCTTTCGATACGAGATGATGGTCTCTGTTGTCTTCGATGCTTCCGATGAGTCCGTCTTTGATATGGATAACCTTATCGGTCTCGTTGGCTACACCGCTTTCGTGGGTTACCACCACGATAGTCATTCCCTCTTTCTGGTGCAGTTCCTTCAGCAGGTCCATCACTTCCACGCTCGTTTTGGAGTCGAGGGCTCCGGTAGGCTCATCGGCAAGGATGATTTCGGGTTTGGTGATGAGGGCACGGGCGATGGCTACACGCTGCTTCTGTCCTCCCGACATTTCGTTAGGATAATGGTTGGCCCATTGTTTCAAGCCCAGTTTTTCGAGATATTCCATCGCCAGTTCGTGGCGCTTCTTGCGGCTCACGCCCTGGTAGAAGAGTGGAAGCTCCACGTTTTCCACCGCCGTCTTGAACGAGATGAGGTTGAACGACTGGAAGATGAAGCCGATCATCTTGTTGCGGTATTCGGCAGCACGGGTTTCCGAGAGGTCTTTGATGAGCACATCATTGAGTCGGTATTCGCCCGTATCGTAGTTGTCGAGAATACCCAGTATATTTAATAAGGTGGATTTTCCCGAGCCGGAAGCACCCATGATGCTGACGAACTCGCCACGTTCGATGTCGAGGTCGATGCCCTTCAGCACATGGAGTGGCTGAGCACCCTGGTAGGTCTTATTGACGTCTTTTAGATGAATTAATGACATATAATACGCTTGTTTATTGATATGAATTTTAAACGTTAGACGCTTGCAACCTTCTGAAAGTTGCAAGCGTAACTCTTTTTTTAAAACGTTATTACATACACCTTATTATATATAAGGCAAAGACAGAAGCTATAAATATATATTTGAGGATGAATAGTGTCATCATATCCTTATCTTTTTGAGATTCTTCTCCAACTCTTCCTTCACTTCGTCGATGGAGATGTCGAGAAGCTGCATTTGTCGGGCGAGTTCCGGGAGTCTTTCTTTCATAAACTCCTTTTTGCGGGTTTTCTTAATCTGCTTCTTGGCTCCAGCGGAAACAAAGTAGCCCAGGCCTCGCTTGTTGTAGATGATCTCGTCGGTGGCAAGCAGGTCGTATGCCTTCACGGTTGTGTTGGCATTCACCTCCAGCAGCACGGCGTATTCCCTGACGCTCGGTATTCGCTCGTCTTCCTTGTACTTGCCCGCCAGAATCTCATCGCTCAGTCGCTCGGCTATCTGTACGTATATTGCTTTATCGTTACTGAAATTCATAATCTTCAAATTTTAATTCCTAGATGTTGATCCACTTGTTGCAGATAACCTGCATGCGGGTGAAGAGCTTATAGGATGCCCAATAGTTGAAGGCTGCCAAAGCCAGGAAAACAAAGAATGCTGTAATTGTTATACAATAGTCAGCTGTGGAACCATTGCTGAAGTTAATATGACTGAAGAAATCAAAAACTCCAGCTTCTCCTAATTTGTTGATTATGTATCCCAAAATCATACTAAGAAGAATGCCCGTGCAAGCTGTTAGCAATACAGGCAGCTTGCGATAGAATGTTCCGCCAAGTGTTGCGAAAGAATGGGAAAATAGTATGAATGAATAGAGGGTAATCCATTTCAGCCAGTCGTTGTCGAAAGGTTGAATTATGGGAATAATATGGCTGAGCACAGCCCAGGTGATGCTGATATGAAAATCTGGAGTGATGATGAAACTAAAGATGAACTGTATAACATCGGCCAAGATTACTGCTGCAAAAAGTTGAACCAAAGCACCGATACTCATCATGAGTAGTCGGGCCACAAACTTCTCTAGATTACAAGCAGGAAGCATCAGGAAACTCTCTCTTTGCAATTTAGTCTTCATGTTATTGAATATACAACTTGCCAAGACGTAGAACGCGATGAATGCTACTACAGAAAAGAACATGCAAACACTTACCTGGTATTGATGACCAGCCAGCTCTACATCGGTTGAGTTAATCCAATATCTCATGCTAAAAAGTCGCAATACACAATAGAGGGAAATGCCGATGGCGAGACCTGCTGTAGCTCCAAGATGACGCTGCCAGTTGGTGAGAATATCCCAACGAAGTACCATGCTTAATCTATGTAAATCGAAATTCTTTTTCATAATCGTCTAATTTTTAATCGTTTAATTTTCCATTAATTACTGCATTGAAGAGCAACTCCAGGTTCATCTGTGTTTCCTGTTTTCCCTCCTGACGCTTGCAGATGGCTGCATTGCCCTGCAGGGTTGGCTCGGTGTAGAGCACGGTGTCGTCCATTTCCTGTGGGTTGCGGTATTCGAAGGTGTATTTCTCGCAGATGTTTGAAATAGATGCGTCGAGCAGCAGTTGGCTCTGGTTCATGATGATGATGTGGTCGAGCAACGACTCTACATCGTGCACCTGATGAGTAGAGATGATGAGGGTGCGGTCTTCCGTCATGTTGTTGGCGATGACCTTACGGAACTGGCTCTTCGATGGGATGTCGAGACCATTGGTTGGCTCGTCCATCAGAAGAAAGCGGGTACCCGTGGCGAGTGCGAAACTCATGAATACCTTCTTCTTCTGTCCCATCGAGAGTTCGTTCAACTTGAGAGAGAGTGGTAAATCAAAATCCTTGAGGCAACGGTCCAGCACTTCCTGCGAGAAGTTAGGATAGAAACCCTGGTTCATCTTCACGTAGGTGGCGAGGGAAACGTTGGGCAGTTCAAATTCCTCGGGCACCATGAAGATGTCCTTCAGCATCTCGGCTTTGCGATCTTGTGCCGAAATGCCATCCACGAGAACGGTACCTTGTTGCTGGCGGAGCAATCCGCTGATGAGGTAGAGCAGGGTGCTCTTGCCAGTACCGTTCTTACCAAGCAAGCCATAAATATTGTTCTCCTTGAGTTCCAAAGAGAAATCTCTAAATACAAGGTGCTTGCTACCTGGGTATCTGAAATCAATGTCTTTAATCTGTATCATAATCTTTAATGTTTTAGTGTACTACTTCAATAGAACACTGCAAAGGTATGCTTTTTCCCAATAAGTTCCAAACTTTTGGGCAATTATTTTCATACTTTAACGTAATGTTAACATTATCACCTTATTATATAAAGGCAAGGGCATTGGTCATAAAAGAAAAAGGATGTTTTTCTAAAAAACAAAGGCATCGAAAAGCCTTCACTTTTCGATGCCTTGATTCTTATTCTTGGTTTCTATTCTTGAGTCGTTTAGATATATTTCATCAGAATGTCCCAAACGGCGATGATGTGGCAGACGCTACCTGCCAGGACGAAGAAGTGGAACACGGAGTGCATGTATTTCTTCTTGTTGATACTGTAGAACACGGCACCCGTGATGTAGCAGACGCCCTCTGCGATAATCCAGATAACCGTGGCTGGGGATACGGAATCTATCAGAGGCTTGAATGCGACAAGTACCGATAATCCCATACCCACAAAGCAGAGCGTCTCCAGATTACTGTGGTCCTTGAGTTTGGCAAAGCTCATCACCGTGCCTGCTATGGCGCATGTCCAGATGAAGATAAAGAGGCTCCATCCCCAATAGCCTTGTTCGCGCATCGCAATCAGGGTGATAGGAGAGTAAGAACCGGCAATGTGCCAGTAGATGGCGGCATGATCCCATTTGCGCAGTCGCTCCTTCCATTTGCTCCAGGCTGAGATGGCGTGGTAGGTGGTAGAGGCGATGTACGACATCAGCATGCCGAACAGGTAAAGGATGATGCCTGCCGTGGCCCATCCGTTGTGCATGGTAAAGCACCAATAAAGGAAGATGGCTCCTACGACAACGCCCATCAGGATGCCTCCTGCATGCGACCAGGAGTTCCAAAGCTCCTCCTTGTGACTGAAATGTATTTTGAGTTTCATATAGCTTTATTTTTTTTGTCTCTTTTGGATTGTATGATACATGATGTTTGCGGGGCAAAGATACTAAGAAATTCCGAGTTTAATGATTTTTTTAGTGATTGTTATGATATGGATGTGATAATCTGGAGTATTTATCCCTGCTTCCGACTCATTTATTTGCTTTATTTGCTTGATGTTTGACCTTTTGTGCTTTATTCCCAAAATAATTCAAGAAAGTGTTGGCGGTTCTTGTTTATTTTCTTATTTTTGCATTCGAAAATTTATCAATAGCAATAACTAATAACGTATATAATAAATATGAACTATAATAATAAAAATGA
>NZ_QUCG01000096.1:0-8915 GCF_003473645.1 Prevotella sp. AM23-5
CGATTACATAAGAATTAACAGAGTATTGCCTATAGGAAAAAGCCTTTATCTCCTATGGAAAATGTTTTTATGACTAGAAGAAAGTTCCGTTCAACGTCGTTGAACCGACATTCAACGTCGCTGAACGTACATTCAACGTCGGCGAACGGAGATTCAACGTCTCTGAACGAAGTATTCTATTAGGTACAGGAACATTTTCCTTTAAAGGTAGAAACAAATTCCCTTAAAGGAAGAATTATTTTTCCTTAAGGGTAGAAACAATTTTCCTTAAGGGCAGATACAAATTCCCTTAAGAGTAGAAACAATTTCCCTTAAGGGTAGAAACTAATTCGACCTGTACGGTTGAAATTACCCAATACGCCCTGAAAGGGCAGAAGCTCTTAGCCCAGGGCATCGCCCTGGGTAATTATGAACGCACCCCCGACGCCCTGTAAGGGCAAAAGCTTTAAAGAATAAGGCTATCTCTTAAATCCTTGAAATCACGAAACTGTAAGGAATCTATTCCAGAACCCTTACAATTCCCCCGTCATTCTACCTAGAAACTATGATTTTATTACCTTTTGCAAGTTTTATGAGTTAAAAATCTATTAAAACGTCACGTATTTCAAGAAAAAGCTATACTTTTGCAACCGGAAATAGATATCTAGAAGGAATTATCCAAAATAAACAACAATATAAAAGAAATAAATACATCAAATGAAAAAGTTTAGAGCAGCCGTAGTAGGTTACGGCAACATCGGTAAATTTACAGTAGAAGCTCTCGAAGCAGCTCCTGATTTCGAGATCGCAGGTATCGTTCGTCGCCAGGGTGCTAAGGACAAACCAGCAGAGTTGGCTAACTATGAGGTAGTAGATGACATCACCAAGTTGAAGGATGTGGATGTTGCTATCCTCGCTACTCCTACCCGTTCTTGCCCTGAGTATGCAGAGAAGATCGTTTCACTCGGCATCAACACCGTAGATAGCTACGATATCCATACAGGTATTCTTGATTACCGCACCAAGCAGATGGAGAACTGCAAGAAGGCTGGCAAGGTGAGTGTAATCTCTGCCGGTTGGGACCCAGGTTCAGACTCTATCGTACGTGTATTGATGGAAAGTCTGGCTCCAAAGGGATTGACCTATACCAACTTCGGTCCTGGTATGAGCATGGGACACTCTGTTTGCGTTCGTGGCAAGAAGGGTGTCAAGGAAGCTCTCTCTGTTACAATCCCATTGGGCGAGGGTATCCACCGCCGTATGGTTTATGTAGAGTTGGAGGAAGGTGCCAAGCTTGAGGATGTAACTGCAGAGATCAAGGCTGACCCATACTTCGCTCATGATGAGACTCACGTATTCGCCGTAGCATCTGTAGATGATGTAAAGGATATGGGTCATGGTGTGAACCTCGTTCGCAAGGGTGTATCTGGCAAGACTCAGAACCAGCGTTTCGAGTTCAATATGAGCATCAACAACCCTGCCCTCACCGCTCAGGTTCTGGTTAACGTGGCTCGCGCTTCATTCCGTCTCCAGCCAGGTTGCTATACCATGCCAGAGATTCCTGTCATCGACATGTTGCCAGGTACCCGTGAGGAAGTCGTTGCTACACTCGTGTAATTATTGAGAAATAAATATATACATTAACGGCTCGCAAGAAATCGAAACTTCTTGCGAGCCGTTTTGTGTATTAACATCTGAACTGGGGCGATAGCTCCTAAAAAACGAGTTATCGCCCTAATCCAAGCATATTTTTAAAGGAACAACCTTTTCGTTTGCGGAGAAAAAGTGGCAATATTGCCAAAAAAATGACGTAAGATCGCCATTTTTAAGGGAAAAAACCGTATCTTTGCAGCGAAAAAGTGGCAACATTGCCAAAAAAATGACGTAAGAGAAAAGAATATGCAGATAAAAAGAAACTTCTATTTACAACAGCTCATCAGCGGGAAGCAGAATGGGCTGATAAAAATTATTACCGGCATCAGACGATGTGGAAAGTCGTATCTACTCTTTACGCTTTTCAAGCAACATCTGATTGCCAATGCTGTGCTCGAAGACCACATCATCCAGATAGCACTCGATGACATCGAAAATGCAGAACTCAGAGAGCCACTCACACTCTACAGATACATCAAAGCCAAGATGATTGATGATGACTTGTACTATATTCTTCTCGACGAAGTACAGCTGGTTCCTAGATTCGAGGAAGTGCTCAACAGCCTGCTCCGCATTGAGAATGCTGACGTATACGTAACAGGCAGCAACTCCAAATTTCTGTCGAGCGACATCATCACCGAGTTTCGTGGTCGAGGCGATGAGATACACCTCTACCCTCTCTCCTTGGCAGAATATTGTGAAGGCACAGGACAAAATCCTAGAGATGCTTGGAAAGACTATTATACCTATGGGGGTCTTCCACATGTTCTAGCATTAGATACTGAGAAGAAGAAGTTAGACTATCTTACCAACCTCTTCGAGAGCGTATATCTGATAGATATTCTTGAGCGACATAAGATTAAGAACAAGGCTGAGTTTGAGGAGTTGATAAGAATCATTGCTTCAGGTATCGGCGCACCAACCAATCCTGCCAAACTATCGAACACATTTAAGAGCGTAAAGAAGATAGGCATCAGCCCTGCTACCATCGACCGGTATCTAGACTACATGCAAGATGCCTTCCTCATCGAAAAGGCTATCCGTTTCGATATCAAGGGCAAGAAGTACATAGGCAACTTATCAAAATTCTATTTTTCCGACCTTGGCATCAGAAATGCAATATTAGGACTGCGCCAACAAGAGGAGACTCACATCATGGAGAACATCATATACAATGAATTGCGCCGCCGTGGATGCAAGGTGGATGTGGGCATGATGGAACAACGCTTCGTGGACAAAGATGGCAAATGGCAACGCAAACAGCTAGAAGTAGACTTTGTGGTGAACGAAGGAAGCCAAAGATATTACATCCAGTCTGCCCTAGCTCTGCCAGATGAGGAAAAACGCCAGCAAGAGATGGCTTCCTTGTTAAGAATCAACGATTCGTTCAAGAAGATTATCATCGTAAAAGATGACATCAAGCCATGGCGAGACGAGAACGGCATCCTCACCATGGGGCTTTTGGATTTCTTGATGAATCCAGATAGCCTGGTGATGTAAAAGATAAAAACGGCTCGCAAGATGGATTGCCCCATCTTGCGAACCGTTTTTTATCATAAGTGCAGCATTTATTATTCGTATGAACTACCATTCCATTTTTTAAGAATTTGGCGCTTCACACGATCCACCTTATTGAAATCTCTGGTTTCTACAAATTTAGCTACAGCCTGCGGCATTCACCCCATTGACAAGAACAGCACTTTCTCCGTTCTGTTCTTCTTTCCATTTCTTGAGTTGATCATATACTTTTCTTCTCATAATTTACACCTATCCTAGATTAATAATATCGGATAAATACACCTATCCGCGATTAATATTTTCCGTTTCTTACACCTATCCGCGATTATCGGATAGCACAAATATACACATATCCGCGATTATCTCCAAGGAAAAGCCAGTTTTTTAATATTTCTTAATCTTAAAAGGCTCGCAAGAAATCGAAACTTCTTGCGAGCCTTTTTTGTATTTATATCAGCTTTATCTATATTTTATCAAAAGCTTGTTCTTTGCTTATTCAAAGCTTCATTATTACTTCAACGCAGGCTCATTAGGCTTGGTTGACCAACCCCATGTCTGATAGCACTCAGAATTCTCAATAGAACCATCAGGAGAGAGCAACTCGATTTCGCGGATAGCGATTGGAGAGTTGTAGTGAGCCTCCATCCATGTATAACCATCATAAACTGGGTTGTTACCACGTACACGGAATGGGCAGAGATACTTACCATCCGCACGAGAAGAAACGTTAGCCTTCTCATTTACAGGTCCCTCAATCCAAGTAACCTTAGAATCATCCAAACCATTATTGGTAGCTATCTCGAACATGCTTGTCCAGAAGTTAACACCCTGAGGAATGTACTTCTTGGTCTTCAACTGATCCATAGCGCACCAACGAACGAGGTCGTCCCAACGCATACCTTCACCGATGAACTCGCAACGACGCTCACGACGGATGTTGTAGAGAGTCTTATCGGTAAGCAACTGACCATGAGAGTAAGCACCCCAGTCGGTCTCACCTTCCTTAGTCATATCAGTAGCAGCGATAGTCTTGTTATAGTCAGGGTCAACCAAAGCACGGTTACGGATAGCCTTCCAGTACTTCTGAGAAGTAGCATCAAGATTACCGTCACGCATATACTGAGCCTCCAGATAGTTAAGCAAAGCCTCTGTACCACGGAAGATAAAGATACCCTGTGTGCCGATCATCTTACCATTTACGTTCTGTGTCTTGTCGAAGTTCTCACCCTTACGCATACGATAACCAGTTACGTCCAACTGCTGCTCATGAGCAGCACCGATATAAGGAGTAAACTTCACACCCTCAGCCTGAGTGCTGAACAATGGCAACCAGTTGCTTTCGCCGAACAAGAACAACTGCAAACGACCATCGCGATCCTCTTTTACCTTGTCGATAGTCTCATCTCCATGATAGCCAGAGCCATCAGCATAAATAGGAAGACCATTAGCCATCACGAAGTTATCTACATAGCTCTTCATCAAACCATAGCAAGAACCACTGGTGATAAATGAAGCGATACCATTGGTCATAGCCGCTCCATCAATCTCACCGAATGCCTTCCACATCAGGATTTCATCCACACCAGACATATCCTGCAAAGCATACATCTCGAAGTATGGGTTGATACCTGCAACAGGAGAAGCTGGATCTACCTGATCAAGAACACCAGTGTTCTGAGCAAGAGTAATATTCTCAGCTACAGCTTTAGCTGCATCCATAGCCTGACCCAACAAGTTCTTAACATGCGCGTCAACATCAAATGTATAACCTGGATGAACCTTTGCTCCTGGCCACTCAGCATCACCTGGCACACGACCAGAGCCCTTGTGGTAGCGCTCATAAGAAGCCTCATACAAAGCTACACGAGACTTAACCAACTGAGCCACCTGCTTGTTGATACGGTTGTTGTTAGCAAAACCCTTATCCTTCAACATCTCGATAGCCTTATCAAGATCCTGCAAAATGAAGTCAGCCACCTCATTACGAGGCATACGCTTACCTACAGACAACAAGTCTTCCTGATTGTTTACAGGAACCTTTGTGATGATAGGATAATCACCATAAGTCTTCAAGCGAGCAAAATAAGTATATGCACGTGTGAAATACATCTCACCGATATAGTGCTTCACCAAATCCACGTTGGCAGTATATTTACCAGCCTCATACTTTGGCAGCACCTGCTCGAAGAAGTAGTTGCAGTTACGAATCAGATTTGTATTCAAGCTACCGCTATTGCCTGTCTTCCAGTTATCCACGGTATAAAGTGACTGTGAAGGGGAGTTGCCAATAGAGTTATCAGTGTTGTTATCATCCAAATATGGAGAACCGATGTTCCAAGCACCACCGCGGCCAAAAAGACCACCGTAATTTTGAATAGCATATGCACCGAGCTGGTCTGCATTAGCAAAATAATCATTTGCTGTTACCGCATTCTGTGGTGGGGTATCCAACCAATCATCGCAAGAAGAGAAGCCAACAGTAGCACTCACTAACAATGCGGCAGAAAATAATTTCTTATATGATAGTTTCATAATCATGACATTTTTAGAAGTTTACGTTAAGTCCGAATGATACGGTGCTCTGCAATGGGTAGGTCTTACCTGAACCACCATAGAGAGAACCGATGTTCTCAGGGTCAAAAATCTTGCTCAAGCTTGTGATTGTGAAGACATTCTCACAAGACATATAAACACGTACACTCTGCATACCAGCCTTAGAAGTAATGAACTTAGGCAAAGTATAACCGAATGTCAAGTTCTTCAGACGGCAGTAAGCACCATTCTGGAGATAACGTGTCTGAGTCTGTCTGTTACGACCACCCCAGAGAGGACGTGGATAGTATGCACCCTTGTTTTCTGGTGTCCAGTAATCCAAGTGTTCCTTGAATGCGTTAGACTGCCAGAATCCGCCCTGAGCACCCCAGAAGTAGATACCATCCAACCAAAGATCACGCTTCATAGTTCCCTGGAAGAACATACGGATATCGAATCCCTTCCAAGCTGCATCAAGATTCAGACCGAAGTTGAAACGTGGAGTATCATTACCAATGATACGAAGATCACCATGATCCTCCAATGTGTAGGCACCACTGTTTACATAACCGTCACCATCGAGGTCAGCATACATGATATCACCAGCACCCCAGTTAGAACCAAGAGCGCTCTGATTAACCTTTGCCAGATGAGCCTTCATTTCCTCATCAGTCTGTGCGATACCGATAGTTGTGTAACCCCAAATGTCACCCAACTTGCGACCCTTATAGTACTTGCCGAGATACTTGCTCTCATTTGGATAACGTGTTACTTCCTGCTGTGCATCAGAGATATTGAAGTTTACACCATACTTGAAGTCCTTGATATTATCGCGCCAACCAATCTGGAACTCAAAACCGTAAGACTTCATATCGCAGTTGTTCTCTGCAGGAACACCTGTACCCAATACAGAAGAAAGCTCAGGAGCAGGACCTACCATGTCGAGGGTGCTACGTACGAAGTACTCGAAAGATCCAGTGAGTCGGTTGTTCAAGAGACCGAAGTCAAGACCCACGTTCCAAGAACGAATAGTCTCCCAACCCAAGTTAGCACTTACAAGACCAGGATTGCTTGCCCAGTTAGGCAATGCACCACCAACAATCCAACCATACTTGGTACCTACGCCCAAAGAGCTATATGTAGGGTGCCATGATTTCAAGCGGGTATTACCCAGCTCACCCCATGAACCTCTCAACTTCAAGTTGGTGATAGTTGTTGCATCAGAAATCTTCTCGAAGAACTTCTCACGAGCAATGTTCCAACCTCCAGAGAAAGAAGGGAAAGTACCCCAACGCTTGCCACCTACGAAACGAGAAGAACCATCATAACGGATGTTAGCCTCGAACATATACTTATCAGCATAGTTGTAGTTCAAACGTCCGAAGAAGCCGGCTACAGCCATCTCGTCTGGGTGACCACTTACCTGGTCTGCAGCTGAACCTGTTGACAAGTAAGGAAGAGAAGGAGTGTAAAGACCGTCCTTCTGACCGCTGATATTACGTACTGCATACTTCTCGGCATTGAAACCGCCCATAATCTTGAAGTTATGGTCGCCGAATGAATGAGAGTAATCAGAATAGATGTTGGTAGCGTAGTAGTTCTCCTTATAAACATATTCGTTTACACGGGTCTGACCTGCTGCGTAATCGCTGCTACCCATAGCCCAAGGCATAGGAATAGCGTTGTTGTCGCAGTCGTAGTAGAATACAGGCAATACATCCCAGTGCTCCCAGTTGTTATATACACGGAGAGTTCCTTCTACATTGATGTGCCAATCCTTGATAGGCTCGAAAACGAATGCAAGCTGGTTAGTGAAGAAGTCCTTGTTCTTGGTCTGAATACCACCATTCTCCATCTGCTCCATTTCGTTCTCACTGATATAGTGACCATTAGGATCAGTTACTGGCTGAGTAGGGAACTTACGTGCCACATTGTGGAAGAACAAACCGTTCATATAGCTAGGACGCTCGAAGTCCTGGCGGGTCCAGCTTGTATTATAAGTTACCTTAGCCCACTTAGCGAGCTCTGTAGTAATCTTACCCTTCAATGTATAGCGGTTCAAACGGTCTTTACCAACATTGAGCAAACCGTTCTGTCCCAGGAAGTTACCACTGATATACCACTGAGTTTTGTCATTACCGCCATTGAGGCTGAGGTTGTGTTCCTGAGAAGTAGCCCAATCCTTGTAATATACGTCAAACCAGTTGGTGTTAGCATAAGAAGCATCCCAGCAGTTCCAAGTATTACTGTTAGGGTTTCTCTCTGTAGGATACTGAAGCTTGCCATCCATGTAATCCTGCATCTTCTGAATCTGAGCATCAGAGAAGTGAGCCTGTCCACCACCATTGATCTGGGCAGCATTCATCATCTTAGCATACTCAACAGAGTTTGCCATCTCAGGGATACCGATACCATGATTGAATCTCACGTTACCGCTATAGCTTACATTTACCTTACCCTTGTTACCATTCTTGGTTGTAACGAGGATCACACCGAATGCAGCACGAGAACCGTAAATAGAAGATGAAGCAGCATCCTTCAATACAGAGATGCTCTCAACGTCGTTAGGGTTAATGTTGGTCAAATCGCCTTCAACACCATCCACCAAAACAAGAGGAGAAGAGTTAGATCCGCTATTAAGGGTACCTGTACCACGGATATTGATGTTCATGGTACCATCAAGCGAACCACCAGAGTTGCTGACAGAAAGGTTCAAACCAGGAACCTCACCCTGCAACGCCTGAGTTACACTAGTAACAGGACGGTTTTCCAAAACGTCCTTGTTTACCATACTGACAGCACCTGTCACGTTAACCTTCTTCTGTGTACCGTAACCGACAACAACGACCTCGTTCAGGGTCTTGCTGTCTTCCTTCATGGTCAAATTGATTTCACCACCCTTCCATACCATCTCCACTGGTTCGAAGCCAATGTAGCTGATACAGATAGTTGCGCCACGATTTACATCAGAAAGAGCAAACTTACCATCGAAATCGGTGATGGTTCCACCTTGCTTTCCCTTAACTGTGACTGTAGCACCAATTACAGGCTCCCCTGTAGGGTCGATAATGGTACCAGTGCATTGTCCATCTTTGGACTGATTAGTTTCCTGGATACGAGTTCCCCCATAAGCCTGGGCTGGAGCCATACCAAGAGCCATAATCATAGTACTTACTGTGAATAGTTGTCTAATCATAAGATATAGTTCCTAAAATCCGCAACTATCATCCAAT
>NZ_QUCG01000097.1:0-8811 GCF_003473645.1 Prevotella sp. AM23-5
TTGGATGATAGTTGCGGATTTTAGGATATTCTCATTTACCTATTATGTGAGATAGCGTATCTGTGTCTTTTTGTGGGGATGAATATGCCATATAGTTGTTATTTGGAATATTATTGTTTTCTTTTTGTTCCTATAGTCTATAGGTGGATAGAAAAAGAATATGTTAAATAAAAAGGTATATCGTGATTATGCAGCCGTTTCTATCTAATTTATATACTTTTGCGATGAAATTTTCAATTAAAACAATGATTTATGAAATTTAAAAAGGTATTATTATTAGCGTTGCTTTGTTCCTCTGTCCTGGTGGGGTGCGAGGAACATCCTTCTTTCAAGACTTCCGTAGATGCTGTGGAAGGTTGCAAGAAGGAGCTAGCTGAGTTGAAGGAAATGGATGATGTATCTGTGGAGAATCTAGCAAAAGCTACCTCTGCATGGCTGGAAATACAAGATTCGGCTTATAGTGTGTTCTCTCGTGACACTACCATCAATCTAAGAAGCCCTGTTGCCATGGCTTACTTTGTTGTGTCGGATTCTATACGTGGAGAACTCAAAAGACTGGCGTTTGCCAATCCTCGTTCTCTTCGTGATGTCATGTATCTTAAATTGAATACGGCAACGGCAAGAAAGAAGATAGAAAAGTCCGATGTGTATAAGGAGGCATTGGATTTCTATGACAAGCTCGATAAGCAAGATACTTATCCAAACTTGACAAAGACACTTGTTGTGTATTCGGCTTTGCTGCATAATGCCAAGCCTTTCAAGCATGAAAGTGAACTTCTTGGATTCATCTCTGAAGAAGATAGATGCTTTCGTTCTTTGATGAAGTTTTTGAGTCAGGTTTCTAATGAGCAACTGCAGCAGCTTACTGATGCTACTGCTGGCATCTTCGATGGATTGTATTCTTCAGTCGGCAGAAAAGTTGATGATGTCAATGATCGTACAATGCTTTATCTTACCATGCGTTTCAATCGCCGCATCGTTCAAAATGCCTTGGCTTGCAAGCAAGATGTGGAGAATGGAAAGAAGCTTAGTCATCTCCAGAGGGCTAACTACAGATGGATGCTCATTCAGCCGTTCATGGCTATTGATGACTATTCTACTGCTGCGCTAACAAGTAAGCAAAAGGAGGCTCTTCTTGATATGTCAAATGAGCTTCCTATGTTGCTGAACAAATTGGAGTTGGAAAAGCAGACTAAGGAGGAAGAAGATAAATTTACAAAAGTCCTTTCCGAATATTTCTTGAAATCGTATTTGTCAACATCTTTATAATAATAAAAACATGAACGAACTTATAGACTATACTCTCATCGAGAATGAGATTTTGAAAGATTCAATCTCTGATTTCCTCTCGGAAATTAGAGAAAAATCACCTGAATACTTCAATTCCCTTGGTGTGAAAACAGTATTGCACCGTGGCTATGCAGAAGTGTTTGTACTATTGAACAAGCAAGTGATGATGGAACATTTGGTGGATGAGCTGGCTAATGTGTTGGGCATCCATGTTCTGTATGCCGTCCGAGATAATAAAGGGCAGACATATAAGGCTGTGGCTTATTCCGTTCCTGTGGAAAACAAAATGTATGTCATTCATCTGGCTTCACAACAACATGGTGTCATAGAAAACATGACGGTCAACTTCTATGATAGCTTGGAGATCATGTACAAGCAGGTTTGTAAGGAATTTACCAACATGCCGAAGTTTGATATGTTTATCCTTGAAAAGGAAAAGTACTCGGATGTCATAAACAGTTTCTATTAAAAAGTGCTGAGGTATGTTTGCAATAACATTGAAGGTGATATTGGCTTTTGTGCTCACGGCCATTCCTTTTGCTTTTCATCTCTGGGTGAAGCCGAGACAAGCGTCCTCTACCAAGTGGGGGAACTTATACTCCGTGCTTTCTGCTATTTATGAAAGGATGAAACATAGTGACAATGCAAGAAAGTTCTTTACACGTGTTTTCTTGATAGTCCTCCTGTTTGTTCTGTACGTGGATTTTGAAGCAGCGAACGCTGCCAATCTTCTTAGTAATGAATTAGCTCAGGGAAGAGTAACGATGACAGGTCAGATTGTAAATGTAGCTGACCTGTCGTTGCTAGACAATATGTTTGATAGTGGGGAAGAGATAGCTGATTATTTCTATCCATTCCAAACACCAATTTTCCTTTCTGTGGTGTGCTTGATGGTAGTTAGTCTGATGTTCTATTATCGGATTTCGGATAAGGTTCTATCCTTTCTGCATGGCAACAATATGGCATTTTCTCTAGTAGCACAAACTGTCATTTTTGTTATGGCTGGCCATTGTGGACAATACTTGTGCGCAGCGGAAACTGTGTTCATCATATTGATGGCTGCTGCCGTTTATCCAGATAAAACAGGCGAGGGAGTGCCTGGAGGAAGAAAAGGAATAGAGTATTCAAAAAAGGAAGAATTGTTTTGGAAAAACGCAGAGAGAAAAGCTGCTTAGTTTTCTAACAAAGGAAAAGATTGTGAAGGTATTGCACTTCACAGATTTTCCATATAAAATATGATGTAAAAAATAGTTATGAATGACAATAAAAAAGTACAAGGTATAGATAGCAAGATATGGGAATTGTCTGATGAGATAGTTCTTCCGATTAATGTCTTCATCTATCTGGCCAATGACAGGGCTTACAACAACCCACTGCGTCTTTCAAAGATTCAAGCCTTTGTGGATTTGGTGGATCATTATCTGGATTCTCTTCAGAATGAGCAGGACGCTGCACTTAATATAGCAAAACTGTCAAGGCGTTGGAATTGGACACGCCCAACGGTTATAGCTTATGTCAATAACCTCAAAGCAATGAATGCTTTTGAAGTGAAGGACTCGAAGGAAGGAAAGAACGTTTCGATTAATCCGAATATTCTTTCTTCTCCAAGGTGGGGCAAAGCATCCGGTGGCAGAGAAAGCGGAGACTCCCTACAGTCTCGACCAACCCAGCCACATCTCTCTTCCGATGAAACGGAAGAAAACTCTGTGACAGAAAAATAAAAATATTCACATAGAAAGGATTCTTTACAAATGCGCTTGCGCATGGGCGGATTTTTTTCTCTGCTCTAGTAGCCTAATACGGAGTTTCTGCAAAACTCACTGTAACCCCCAAAAATGAAAAGTAATTCATTTTGACATTCGTGCGGCAAGCCGTGGGGATTATTAGGCTCAGGGACTTCTTCCCTAAGAACCCTTCTTTAAAGCAAATAACATATGGCAGGAGCAAAAAATGTAATAGACATGAGACCGGGAAAGGGCTTTACCACTTCCCAAAGTAATGAACACCTCAGAGTTTTCTCTGATAAGGATAGAGCTAAAAAGGCTCAGTGGAATTATGACCCTTCTCGTGAACACCTTAACTTTGAGATTGGGAAAGGTGGGGTTGTTATGAAAGTCAACAAGATGAAATCAATACCCCAGAGGATTGCAGAGAACTTGGAGGCTCGTGGAATAAAAGACCCAAACTTGTCTTTGATAAATCAAGGCAAAAGGCCTTACTTTAAGACTGTTGCTAATTTTATTCTGGGAGGAAACCGAGAGGTCATGCGCAACTTGGCGTTTGGAAACCAAAATGTAAATTGGGAGCAAGGAGCTGACAATACCCAGTTGAAACGTATGCCTGAGATTGAGAATTGGGCGAAAGATGCTTATCGATTTATGTGTAAAAAATATGGTGAAAAAAACATAGCTGCTTTTGTAGTGCATCTTGACGAGGCTAACCCACATATTCATTGTACTGTTTTGCCTATTACTCCAAAGGAAAAGTTTTCTTTCTTGGGGGTATTCCTTGATGGACATGATGACAAGGAAGCTTTGTCTAGACATATGACTAATCTTCATACAGAGTTTGCCAACGAGGTTGGTATAAAGTATGGATTGGAACGTGGTGACAGCATCAAAGAAACTGGTGCCGAACATCGTACGACCGAAGAGTACCGTGAGCGACTTTGGAAGGAAGCGCAGCAAAAAGAAGCTGAGGTGGAGGAAAACAACAAGACCATCGAGGGCAATAAAAAGACTATCGATACCCAGAACAATATCATGGATTCCCAAAGCCGAGAAATCAAACATGCGGCAGCTCGTTTGAAGGCCTTGCAGACTATGATTAAGAATCTTCAAACCCATAAGTTGGATTTGGAAGGTGAGGTGAAAAAGTTGGAGCGTGACTTGGAAAGCGGTAAGATTACTAAAGAAGAGGCAGACCGTAAACTTGCGCAAATCAACGCTGATATTGAAAAAACGAAAGAAAAGATTGCTGACAAAATAGAAAAGTTGAAAATCGCTCAGCGACAACTAGACATTATCGAAGAGAAGAAGAACAAATTTGAGGCGAAGGCTGCTATGGCAGAAGAGAAAGCGACGGAAGCTGAAAAGAAATATAATGAAGTGAAGGCAAAAATAGACAAGGAAACTCCTGCTCTCAACAAACAGGTGATGCGTGAGATGCAAGCTCTGGGTTATCACCTAGGTGCCATCGATACTCAAAATAGATTGGAAAGGTATAATGAGTTCAAGGCTCAATTACCTAATGAACAGCGTGAGTTCTTGGACAGTACAGTTGGCAAAATATGGGATGGTTCCTTCATGGAACAAATTGCCGAGAACACATCTGCAGTTTGTTCTGTTGCCACTGCTCTTTTTATGGGCTACCTCGATAGTGCAACGACCATTGCTGCTAGTCATGGTGGAGGCGGAAGTCCTGGCAGTGATTGGGGTAAAAAGGATGACGAGGATGACCTCGCTTTCCGTCGCAGATGCTTTGGAATGGCTATGCACATGATGAGGTCTGGAAACAAGCAGCAGCGAAAACGTTGATGCGGTTCTTATGGAAGAATATAGAGATATACTTATATAAAGGTATGGTTATAGGAATCTTTCTTTATTTTGTTATTACCTTATATTCTTCTATAATACTATATGTATATAATGCAATAATTATAGATTTGTTTGTTTATATGCTTATATCTTTATTGTTTTATATAAAGTATTGTAATAAAGTAGAACAGGAAAGTAAAACATATATACATTAACGGATAAGATGGCGTGATGGAAATATGAGATATTTTACATCCAAATTAAAAAGATTGCATGGTGTCAAATTATATAGTTAGAATAATGTAACAATGAAGGAACATAAGTAGGCGAAAAGTTCAAGTTCCAAGGTATGACCTTGGTGGCGGTTGAGACAAAGAAGCCAACCTGTACCGGCTGTTTCTTTGAGGGTAAAATCTTGGAAACTTTAAGATGTGCATCTTGTGAGCGTTCAGACCACAAGAATGTAATCTTCAAGAAAATTGAGGGGTAGAAACTGCAAATAGTAAGTCTTTCTTTCTCTAGTTTAGAAAAAATGTTGTACCTTTGCGGTGCATCAAAAAGAAGATAGTATGGATAAAAATATGTTTTTTAATACAATACAGGAATATAAAGAACTGGGCATGTCTAATCTCATAGATTATGACAAGTTCTATTTATATTCCATCGTAACTCATTCCACCGCCATAGAAGGATCTACTATGACAGAGGTGGAGAACCAAGTGTTGTTGAAGAGGGCTTGGCACCCAGGGGAAAGAGCATGGAAGAACTTAATATGAATCTCAAAGAGGAAATCAAAAACTATAATTTGTCTCTAGGGGATGATTCTATGGAAGAGACTGTTTCACAACATATGCATAGATAAAATGAAAGCATTGTTTCCTATAAAAAAGGAGTATGTCAAGAAAATCTTTGATGGCTCCAAGGCGTATGAATATAGAAAGTCCTTTTGCTCTTTGGAAGTAGATACTATTGTTATCTACGAATCAAGGGGAAAGGGACTTGTTGTTGGTGAGTTTGAGATAGCGGATAGGTTATGTGATACTCCAAGAAATATATGGGAAAGAACAAATGGGTATGCTGGTATATCGGAAAGTGACTTCTTTTCATATTTCGAAGGGAGAGACAAGGCTTGTGCTTATGCTGTCGGGAATGTCAATGTGTTCTTGAAGCCCAAAACTCTCCAAGACTATGGAATTAATGTCGTGCCTCAGAATTTTTGTTATATCAGATAAACTTAAATTAAAAAAAGTTATAGAATGAGCGGAATGTTATATTCATATAACTTTATTTTGTATCTTTGTTGCGTATATATAACATTATAAGCAATGACAAAGTTTACAAAAGCAAATTGGATGACCAGACAACTGGCGGAGAATCTTTGTGTAATGGGTGAGCAACTTAAAATGGCGAGAATGAGGAGAAACTTGACCATGGAAATTGTAGCAGCAAGAGCACAATGTAGTCGCCAAACTTTGGCAAGATTGGAAAGTGGCTCACCTGAAGTTTCAGTAGGGGTATTGGCACGTGTTTTGAATGCACTGCAGATGCCTGATGAGTTGTTGCTCATTGCTAAGAACGATGAGATGGGAAAGGTCATACAAGATATTGATCTAAAGAATAAAAAACGTGTAACAGGAAAATGACAATGGAAAAAATTAAGGTTGTTGCCGACTTTGATTGGCTTGAAAATGAGGAAACTATAGGACTTCTTGGGCATGAATCTCAGAGGGGGACAGATGTATATACCTTTGAGTATGATAAGGACTGGTTGAAAAGACATCCTTCTTTAAATCTAGGAAAGGAGCTGCAATCTTTTCCTGGGGTTCAATATAATCCTACAAGAAACAGGATATTTGGAACATTCTCTGATGCACTGCCTGACAGATGGGGACGAAGACTTATTGATTTGAGAATCCACCAGGAAATGAAAGACTCTGGAGAACGCAGGGTAAATATTTCTGATTGGGACTACTTGAAAGGAGTGGAGGATTCCTTAAGAATGGGTGCTTTTCGTTTCAAGGACATAGCTACAGATGCTTACATAAGTTATAATAAGTCATATTCAATTCCACCAATTTTGTTCTTGGATGAACTGTTGGAGGCTGCAGGTCAGATAGAGAAGAGTGAGTTGAACAGAATGGAACCTGAATCAAGATGGATTCAGCGAATATTCCAACCAGGTTCTTCTATGGGAGGAGCTAGACCTAAGGCTTGTGTGAAGGAAGGTGAAGATTTATATGTTGCGAAATTTCCTTCTGTAGGGGATGAGATAAACATTTCACGTTGGGAATATTTTGCTCATTCTATGGCTAAGGATTGTGGTATAAACGCTGCGGAGTGCAGAGTGGTTTCAAGCAAGGATAGTCGTGATGTCCTTTTGTCTAAAAGGTTTGACAGAACAGAGAATGGAAAGAGAATACACATGGCATCTTCTCTTACATTGTTGGGATTGAACGATGGTGATGGGGAAAGTACAGGAAAGGGGTATCTTGATATTGTGGATTTTATTGTGGCCAATGGAAGTGTTGATATGGAAAAAGAATTGGAGGAACTGTATCGCCGTGTGGCGTTCAATATTTGCATAGGCAATACTGATGACCATTTCAGAAATCATGCTTTCCTTTTGAAAAAGGATGGATGGCACCTGTCACCAGCTTATGATATGAACCCTACCAACAAATATTACCATTCCTTGCTAATCGATGGTTATACCAATGAATCTAGCTTGGATGTACTTTATGATGCCCATGAAAGCTATATGTTGGATGAGACAACTGCAAGAGGAATTATTAAGGATGTTACTCGCAATATGAAATATTGGGAGAGCATGGCTTTGAGATGCGGTTTGTCAAGAAGTGATCTAAAAGTTTTTCAAGAACGTATAGAAGAAGGGATGGAATGGAAATGTGGTTCTACACTACATAGATAGAATAAGTGAAGCCTTTGAGGTCTGTCGATTCGTCACCGTTCTCCGCCATCTTCACCACCTTGTAGGTGAGCGACGGAACAGGACCTAACTGACGTGCCTTAAAAGTGTCCTCGGCAATCGTCAAACCGTAGGTCGCCAAATACTCACGTTGTGCAAAATACATGATTTTAAACAGCTTGATATAGTCCAAACCTTCCTTGAAGTGCTGCAATATATACAACACAACCGCTTCTATCTTGTTTATCTGCTCCTGTGATTTCATATTGTTATAACGTTATATTCCGCTGCAAAAGTACGACAAATATTTCTAATCTCCAAACTTTTATGAGTTTTTATGGCTTACAAACAAAAAACTCCTGATTCTCTCGAACCAGGAGCGTTGAAATCGTCTAAACGAAAGAAAAATAGTATTTCTGCTATATTTATCTCTTTGAATATATAATACGAGAACCATCTCTGAAACGAATCCAAACTAAATCTGTTTCATACTCAAAAACATGTTTATATTTTGATATTGTTCTAAAAACAATAGTAGGCGCATCAAAGATTTTTGGAATCATCATCACTTCCACCATAGCCTGAATAGATTCTCCTGTTACTATAGAATCTGGTAAATCCTTGTAAAGTTCCAGCACATCATTTGTAGCTTTATCCACTGTATCTTTTGGAAAAATATAATACTGATCTTCATATCCATATATATCTGACACAATATTAGAAAGACTATCTTGTCTGCCATTATGAAGGGAAAACCAAGATCCTTCATAATAAGTATATTCTACAGGTTTTTTACCCTTTGTCTCAATTGTTATTTTCGACAACCCTTTATCAATGATAGTCTTTACATCTTTCTCCCATACCACATCGTCAAACTTATCATACTTTTTGACCTTTGTATAGATTCCTTGTGCATTTGCTACAAATGCAATCAAAAAGAACAATGAACTTAATAAAATCTTCTTCATATTTTCTCTATTTTTTGGTTGTTTTACTTTCTTTTTTACATTCTGTCTGGATATGCTTTATCATCCTAAAATCCGCAACTATCATCCAATA
>NZ_QUCG01000098.1:0-8759 GCF_003473645.1 Prevotella sp. AM23-5
CTACACCTTTATAATATAATAGCGTACAGGAGAAACGATTTTTGTCGTTGTACCGCACCGCCACAGGAGCAAGATACTGCTGAAAAACACGAAACAAAGAATATAGAAACAGAACAAAGCATAGTTGGAAAACAAGCACGCTCCGTCTGTCGGTTATGACACCTTATTATATATAGGGGTATCTTGATGTTTTTATCATAATAAGATACCCCTGTTTTCTACATGAAATCTCAAATTTGTAAACATAACCCCATCATAAAAATGAATAGCAAGTATTCCTGCTGAATTTATCAAATCAGGGTCATTGTTGTTGATGACGACTCTACCGTCAGCTCATATATACCTTTCCGGCACAAGCATATAGTGTTTTCATTTGTACCCCGAGTGTGTACAGTTTCAAACCATGATTTACATTCTTATATAAGAAAGAGAAGCCGTGACCATTTGTGTATTTTTGCCAAACTAACTCCTGTACATACAACAGATGTAAAAAAATTCTGCAAAATCGACCGAAATCATAAGAAAAAAACACCAAATCAGCAAATTTCTTAAAGATTATATCCGTTTATTAAGATTATTTTTGTATATTTGCAGCATTAGTTTGGTGGTAAAGCCTATTGGCCTGCCACGTGACAATAGGACTTTACGGAGCAAGCCTATATCACAATTCTTCTCCGTAGTAACAGTCCGTTCTCTCTCTGGTCTCTCCCTGCGCGGCAGAGGCATACGTTTTTATATTTTTCAAACACTCCAAATTGACAGCGCATGAGAAAGTTTACTTCTTTGTTACTGTTAGGCTTCGCTCTCGGCAGTTTCGCGCAAACGCCCGGAGGAGTCAGCGGAAGAAACGTGTATGACGCTTTCGGACGTGTGGCAAAGGCATTCTATCCTACAACGGAAGGAAATGGATCGAAATCAACGTTCAACAAGTCATTTGACAATGTATCTCCAACGGTTACTGTTTATGACGTGCTCGACCGTGCTACCTCAGTGACATTGCCGGACAACTCTACGACAACTACGGCCTATACTGTTGACAACGGCAGTCATGCACTTGTTACAACCGTAACAGACGCACTCCATAATGTTCAGGCTACCCATACCAATGGCAGTGGCAAGACCTTGAAGACCATCCAGAAGAGTGGTCCTGACGGTGAGATTACCACCTCGTTTGAGTATGACGGCATACAGCGCCTTGTTCGTGTCACCGACACGGAGGGAAATGTAACGACCTCTACTTACGACATGGGTGACCGCCGTACTGAGGTGAACCATCCTGCAAGCGGCATCACCAGCTTCACATACGATGCGCTCGGCAATGTGCTGACCAAGCAGACTGCCAACCTTGCCAAGGAAGGCAAGTTCATCACCTACGATTACGACTATCAGCGTCTGACGGGTATCAACTACCCGGACCATCCGGAGAACAACGTGAAGTATTATTATGGTGGTCGCAACGCCTCTCAGAACCGTATCGGTCGCTTGATGCTCCGTGAGGACGGAACGGGTGCCATCGAATACTTCTATGGCAAGATGGGTGAAGTAACAAAGACCCGCCGCACGATGATTGTGCCTAACCAAGCGATAGCAACCTACGTGACGCAATGGACTTATGACAGTCACAACCGTCTGTTGGAGATGATCTATCCTGATGAGGAGAAGATTACTTACTCTTACAATCTCGGTGGTCAGCTTGAAAAGGTTCATGGCTACAAGTCATACGGCTACGATTATGTAAGCAAGATCGGCTATGACAAGTTCGAGCAGCGCACATACTTGAAATATTGCAACGGTGCTGAGACATTCTACACCTACGACCCACAGCGTCGTAGATTGCAGAACCTCACCGTGAACAGTGGTGGCAACACCATCATGGATAACGCCTACACTTACGATGCGGTGAGCAATGTGCTCAGCGTAGTAAACGGTGCGTCAGTTCCACAGAGTGGCAAGGCTGGCGGACAGATGGCTCATGCCTATACATACGATGCACTCTATCGTCTTGTAAGCGCAACTGGCACTTATACTGGTGCTGACAACAAGACCGCAAGCTACACTCTTGCGATGGGTTACGACAATATGCACCGTATCACTTCGAAGCGTCAGATTCTCACGCAGAACAACGTGCAGTTCAATGGTACATTGAATGCTGGCTATGATTTGTCGTACACTTATGGAACTGACACAGGCAAGAAATTCCAGCTTGCCAACGTTAAGGATGTGAATTATCGTACAGAGGAGACTCCATCCGAAAGCGAGAATGTGAACAACAACCACGCCTACGAGTATGATGCTAACGGCAATCTTGTTTACGTCAACACAAGTCGCACGAAGAAGGACGGCATTGCTGACGAGAAGACCGCAGAGCGCAAGCTTAAATGGGATGAGGAGAACCGTCTTCTTTCCTCTGATGACAATGGCTTCGTGACGAATTATTGGTATGACGCAGACGGTGAGCGTACGGTGAAGACATCAGGCGAGAGTGACCAAGTCTATGTGAACTCTGAGTTTGCAGGAGGCCGCACGAACACCGCCAAGTTCTCACTCTATGTGTCTCCTTATCTCGTTGCCAACCAAGGCGGACGCTATACCAAGCACATCTATATTGGTAGTCAGCGTGTCGTTTCCAAGATTGGTGACTTCGACTCTTACGGATCAGACCCACGCCGCATCCAGTATGCAGGTAGTGAGACTGATGGCTTGTCTGTTGATTATAAGGTTAAATATACTCAACAGTTGCAGGTCATTAAGGATAATTATGCAACCTTTGCAGTGCCGTACAACGGCGAGGACAACAACGATTATGTCGATGGCAAGGGCTTCTGCTGCAATGACGGCAGCTTGGAGGCTGCTCAGACACGAGCTTTAGCGAGAGCTGCAAAGAATAACTTCCAAGAAGGCGATACATACGAGAAGATGCAGTTCTACTACCACCCAGACCATTTGGGTAGCAGTAGTTACATCACCAACCTTGACGGTGAGGTGGTGCAGCATATCGAGTATGTTCCTTTCGGTGAGGTGTTCATTGAGGAGCGCAATAATATTTGGAATACGCCTTATCTTTTCAATGCGAAGGAATTCGATGAGGAGACGGGATTGTATTACTATGGAGCAAGGTACTATGACCCGAGGGTGAGTTTGTGGATTAGTACGGATATATTGGAAGAGAAGAATTATGGAAATTCAAGTTATGCGTATACCTATAATCCAATTACTTTTATTGATCCTATTGGCACAGACACAATAAATATATCCTATGTTAATAAAAAATGGAAGATAGATGCGCCCATAATAGCTGATGGAAATGACGTCTTTAATGTCGCAAATGGAGATAAAAAAGAAACCTATGAATTTTCACAAGGAGAGCATGGGAAGCGAGTGAATTTGTTAAACTTGGAAATAGGTGAAACAAAAGACAGTTATACACTAGGAGTGTATCATATATCTGGAGAAGCAGATAATGGCACAGGGTTCTATGTTGCTCCAGGAGGAGAGCCAAGTACAAAGAACGGAAGTGGTCGAAGGATTCCTGATGGAACATATCCAATAATTAATCCGACGGCTGGATCACAATGGATAAAACCTGGAGTTGGAGGAAACGTAAGTAAGCGAGGAATCAGATTCCACTATGGAGGAACAAATCCAAGATCTTGGACAGAAGGATGCTTTGTTTTATCCTCTGGGTATTCTGTTAATGGAAATACGATCCATTATAATGCTGATGAATCAAAAACGGCATCAAGAAACTTTGACAATGCTTTGGGAGCCATAGGACATTTTTCGTATCGACCTAAAAGTAGGACCTATAATAGAGAAGGGGCAACTTTTAATGCTCCAATTAAACATACCCTAATTCTTAAATCAAGGAAAAAGTAATAATGTTATGTAAGTCTGTGTTATTGAAGATTTTCAATAACACAGACCTTTAATTAACTTTTGAACACTCTAAAAATGAAGAAGTCCTTATCTTTGATATTGTATGTATTTATGTGCAGCTGTTGTCTTGGCTCTTCGAGAGTCTCATTGAATTATAAAAATGATGAATCAACAGACGCACTAGAAGTAAAGTCGCCAATCTGTAGTCCTCTAAATTCTGAAGATAATGAACTAACAGATTCTATAACAACTAATTTTTCTCAGAGCAATGTAACATATTATGGTATCCGGATTTGGCCCCAAGACGAAGAATACTACCAGAAAAGTGTAGAAAACAGGTTGTATCTTGTGTTAGGGATTAATGATACGTTGGTAGTTATATCCGATAACCCAATATTTTTTGGGGCGAATATATTATCAATAAGATCAAAAAGTAGAGCAAGGAAGGTATATTCAAGGTACAATCTTAATTTTGACAATGATCTTCCAATAAGATTTTATGCCACATCTTCATCAGATACTCTTATTTATGAAAAAATACCAATAAAATCTGCTCCGTATCAATTGTCCAAGGGTATATTGAAGACAAATAGGTTAATTGGTCTCCCCATATATGTGGGTATGCCTATCAAAGTGCTAAATAGAAAAGTGGGGATAGAGGGAATAATCCCACTTGAAACCTTAACAGAGTATAAGGTAATGTGCGTCATACATCCAGAAGCGGTTCGCTCTCTTTGGGTAGATAAACAATATATCCAATCATTGAAGCAGTTAAGTCACTGTGATATAACAATGATCATATTAAAATTAAAAGATAACAAGATTGATACCATTGAGTTTACCAATTTTGGGAAATATAAAATGACGGATGGAATGAGCGTAACATCATATTTAAAATTTAGATAATGCGGTAATGGCCAAAAGACGTAAAGAAATTCCAGTAAGCGAAAGAACTGTTATTTTGAAAGGATTACGAAAATGAAAAAAACATTACCCGTTGGCGGAATTAAATATGGAATAAGATGGGTAATGCTTCAAATCGGGAGTTGTTGTAATAATCATCTGATTATCAATGTGATTTTTAAAAGATTAGGCGTAAAGGCAGGGAAAGATTCTCTGCCTTTTGCTATATTTGTAACCCAAAACAAAGAAAATGAATATACGAGAACGCTTCGGCACTTTATGCTCCAGATTGGGAGTCGAGCTTCAATGTCCACATTGCTACTCAAACAATATTATCAAAAGTGGTAAAAGTAGTACAGGTAAACAACGCTACCGATGCAAACATTGCCAGAAGCGTTTTATTACTGACTACACATACAAAGCCTATCTTCCTAACTCTGACACCAAAATCACTCAACTGACCAAAGAGGGATTGGGTATTCGCAGTACGGCACGAATATTGGGAATTTCATTACCACCTTGCTTAAGAAGATTTTGCAGATAGTAAGCAATATCAAGCAGCCACCTACCTCTGTAGGCAAGACCTACGAAGTGGATGAGATGCGCATTTTTATCGGTAAAAAAATCATCCGCGCTGGTTAGTGTACGCCTTGGATAGAGAAACTCGCAAGGTTGTGGCTTTTAAAGTGGGCAGACGTACCAACCGTACTCTGTCTGTTGTGCTTCAAAGTCTTTTTCTGTCCAAAGCCAAAATGATTTACACCGATAAACTGAAAAAATACAGTTATCTCATCAGCTGAAAAATACACCGTACCGTTTTCCGTTCTACCAACCATATCGAGTGGCACAATCTTACACTTCGTATCCACCTGAAACGACTGAACCGAAAACGATTTGTTACAGCCGCAGTTTATCAGTGCTAACAGCTATCATAAGGATTTACCTGTGGGTATAGCTACGGTCCGTAATCATAACACCGCAACCACAATACCCAATCCGTGTTTGCACTACTTGTCTGGAATGAGATGGGACAAGGCAGGGGTGTTTTTTATCCTTTGAATCTCCGAATCAACCAGCGTCAGTATCTCTTGTTTTACCTTACGATAGTTGGCTTCGATAGTCTCTTTGAGATTATCGGAGCCATCTTCGTTTTTGAATTCCACTATCACTGGGATAGGCTGGTATGCTTTCATTTCTGCCGACACCTTGACGCTATCCACCACTATCTCCGCATGGAAAATCTTTTGGTCGATGCGTTCGTCGAAGTTATCGGACACCGCACCCACGAATATACCTTGTGTGAGGTTGGAAATCTTGCTTGCCGGGATAAGGCTATCCATTTGCGTGGAAATGGAGGTGGATTTGTCGTTGCGGTTGATGGTCATGGACTGCCGTTGCTGTAGCACCTTTCCGAAGCGTTCGCTAAGTGTCTTGGCAGTTTCGCCCACAACTTGACCGCTAAACACATTGCCTACAGTGTTCTGGATTACCTTGCTCTCCTTGTCGCCATAGTCACGGGTAAGCTGCGAAAAGTCCTGAAAACCCAAGCACACGGCGACCTTGTTGCTTCGGGCTGTGGCGATAAGGTTATCCAACCCACGAAAGTAGATAGTCGGCAACTCGTCGATTATCACAGACGATTTGAGCTGCTTCTTCTTATTGATGAGCTTCACGATACGGCTATTATACAGACCAAGTGCTGCCGAATAGATATTCTGGCGGTCGGGATTGTTACCTACAACCAGCACTTTCGGCTCCTTGGGATTATTGATGTCAAGCGAAAAATCATCGCCCGTCATCACCCAATAAAGGGCTGGTGAAATCATTCGTGAAAGCGGTATCTTGGCACTGGCTATCTGTCCCTGCAACTGATCCTGCGCTCCTCCCTCCCAAGCGTCCATAAAGGGAGAAAGATAGTTGGCAAGTTCATCGTAAGAAGTGAGTATCGGGAATATCTGTGCGTAAGGACGGTTCAGAAACTCGATAGCATGGGGAAAGGTGCAGTACTTTCCTTTCTCATATATCTTCAGAAACCAAATGATGGCAGCCAGCAAGATAATCGGCGACTCCACAAAGAAGTCTCCCTGCTTCTGAATCCACGAACGGTTAAGGTTGAGCATAATAGTATAGGCACTCTCGTAGGCATCCGATATATCCGTCATAAAGGCGGGATTGATAGGATTGCACCGATGCGACTTTCTCGGATCATCGAAGTTGATGACATAAAACTGAGGTTTTACCTTGTAGGCATCCAAGTGATGAAGCAGGTGATTGTAGGCTATCTCTGACAAATCGGGGAACTTATAGTCGTAGATATACATGGCAAAGCCTTTCTCAATCTGCTGCTTGATATAGTTGTTCACAATGGCGTAAGACTTACCCGAACCCGGCGTGCCGAGCACCATCGAGGCACGGAAGGGATTGACCACGTTAATCCAACCTTTGTTCCACTTCTTCTTATAGTAAAAACGTGTAGGCAGATTGACAGAATACTCGTTCACCATGAGTTTGGTCTCCTGCATGAAACTCTCGTTCTCATTATTGAAGACATCTTCCATGAGGTTGTGTTTCAAGAGCCTGCTAATCCAGAGTCCTCCCATCAACAGGCAGATATAACCCGCTGTCATTGTAAAAATGTACAGCGTGGCATTGCCCAAATGTGATATAGGCAGAAGCAATAACCACCAGTTGAGGAAGAACAGACAGGAGCCAACGACAAGAACCGTCCAAATCCTGTTCCAACTCATCTTTTCTGCTTTCACGCCCTTGGTTCCCAGACATGAGAGTGCCAGGAGCAGAAGCGAAAACAGCTTGGTATAGAGGATAGAATGAAATAAACCACCTGTTCTGTTGAAGTTGATAAGGATTCTGTCAACCACCCCGATTGTCACTCCCCACATGCGCATTGCCTCATAGCAATACCAATACACATTCATAATAGCGAGAATTATACTCACGGCACGGAGAAAATCCATTATTTTTCCCAATGCTCTCAAATCGTCTTCTTGTGCCATTGTTTTTTCTGTTTTGAAGTTATACAAATTGTTTTTGATTGAAGGCTGACTTTCTCCATTGCATAAGAAAGTCAACCTTGATAACACGATTAAAGACTTCGCCCTTTTCGTTTCTTCTTCTTTCTACGCAACTCCCTGTCAAATGCAGCTTCCTGTGCTTCATTTGAAGGACCGCCTCCAGCCATAAGTCCAAGACCGCTGCCGTATTCATCGAACAAGCTAGAATCGTGACGCTCTTGTTCTGAGATTGCACCATCTTCCTTTGGAATGGTAAGTGGTATCGGCTGCTCATTCTCGTAAGGTAAGGTGAAGTGCTCCTGCAAGGCATTGGCAGAAAGATTCGTTCCAAGCCTTGAACCATTGAACACGCTTTGGGTGCGGTGGTCAATGAATGTTGCTCCGTAGATACGGCCGTCAGCTGTATGTCGGAAAACAACATCAATACCCTTTGCTTTCAGCAGTTCTATGAACTTATCCTTATGGTACGTCTGTTTCAACACTGCTTCTACGCTATGTTTGGTCATCTCGGAGAGTTTCTTGTCCTCCTTGAACTTCTTGGCAGAATAAGCGAACCGCTTTTCTATTGCCTCCACACCGACAGATTTGTCAATCTTGGAAGCCTTGAAAGGATTTCCAACCTTATTGCCCTGTCCGTCCGTGGCAGAATAGACAAAACCATGATACTCACGACCGCCAACTTCGCCTCTGACTTCCTCCAAGGATATATTATATAAGGAGAGAAGTGCACGGTACTCGCCCAAGGACTGGAACCTGTAGGTAGTGCAGAGTGATTTTACAGTATTGGCAACCTGCTTCTTCACATTGCCTTGGCTTACATCCACCTTGCGGAGTGGATTGTCTGCCTGGCGTTGCTTGCGGTCTGCCTTGTGGAGATTGTACTTCTCCTCCAAGTCACGGGTGATAGCCTTGCTCCTATGGTAGTTGTATCGGCTATCCAAACACTTT
>NZ_QUCG01000099.1:0-8670 GCF_003473645.1 Prevotella sp. AM23-5
ATGCTATCTACCGAGGAAGTCAAGGAGAAGTTGCACGTGTCTGATGCTACTTTAAATAGGATGGTAGCGAGGGGCGAAATCCCGAATGGCGAGTGCAAGAAGCGTGGGCATACGAGATATTGGAAGAAATGGGATATTCTGCATTTTATTAAGAGTAAGAGAAAATCATAACGTATTAATAAGCCCTATCGCAGCACGGATAAGCGAGCATATATGAGTATTAAGGACTTTATGTTTTTTGCCTTGATTATAGTAGCTATACTAGTAATCATCAATTGCACGTTCGTTGCTTATCTGTACCTTTCCTACGAATATAAGAAGGTTAATAAGTTCTTTCTATCTTGGGTAACGGTATCAACTATGATTCTAATAGGATGGTTCGGGGTTGGATGGTATCTGTACTTTGAACATTTCTTATAAGTTAAAGAGAGGCAAGTGATTGCTTCTCTTTTTTGTTTGGTACAATATAATAGACAAAAACACACACATTTCCCCGAAAAATATACGCACTTTTTGCCTTAAATTATACGTAACGATATATGATGCTACCTTCTATCACCTTAAATCACTGATTATCAACCACTAAAAGAAAGTGTGATAGAGTTATATTTACTCTTCTATGTTCTTTGTACCTTTGCATCCGTAATCGATTACATAGTGTTAGTTAATATTAAGGATTTCAAAAGATTGTATTATGGAAATGACAGATGCAAAGGTCGTAGAGAAGAAAATCTACGAAGAGGGAAAGAAGCACGATGAGTATGCTTCTAAAGGTGTCGCAGGGACTGGATTGGGTCTTGGAATAGCTGGTACTGCACTCGGTCTTGGTGCTTGGTTATTTGGAGGTAATCGCAGTGTGTTTGGTTCACTCGGTGGCAGCAATATGCCTGAGAACGTGAACATCAACGCTAACGGCTATGGCGCAAATGCGAATGCTAATCAGCCAACCGCCTTGCAGGTAATGGAGAAGGAATGCGCTGATGAGGTTAAGCTGCTTACCGACATGTTCGGTTTGAAGCTCGACACCGCTAACAAGTTCTACGCTATGCGTGAGACTGACATCGCAGAGAAGTTCTCTATGTACAAGGGTGCAACAGATGCTATTAATGCAGAGAATCGCCGTGCAATGGAGGCTGAGTTTGGTCTGTACAAGTCTCAGGTAGATGCGGACTTCGGTCTGTACAAGAACCAGCGAGACCAGTACGATGCGTTGCAAGCAAAGTATAGCGACCTTGACAAGAAGGTAGCCGTGATGGAAGCCCTCACTCCTTACAAGGAGAAGCTTATGATGGCTTACGTTAACGAGAAGACCTGCAATTGCTTGCGTGGTCAGTTGGTACTCCCATCTACGCCAGTAATTTCAGGCTACGGCAGCTATTGCTGTAACAGCACTGCTCCTTCCACGCCCACTACAGGAGCGTAACAGAGCAAGAAAGTCTGTAAGAAGGACTAAGAAAAAATGAGTTGGTGAGGGGTGTTTGCCCTCGTTGGTGGATGCCCTCTCACCTCTCTATAATATCACCAACTTAAAAAGAATTTTTATGATGAATTTTGGAAACAGCCCTTTGCTTGATATGGGCACAAGTCAGCAGCAGCCGCAGATGATGGATGCCGAGCTACAGAAGATGTATGAGGCAATACAGCAGAAGCGAGCATCTATCAATATGCAAGCGCAGCAATCTTCAACCCCACTCTGGGATGAGATTGACAAGATTGAGGACAATCTGACAGGCGCACAACGTCAGTACTTGATGCAAAATCAGGAATACGTTAATAGCTTGCAATATGTGTCTAAGCTAGTGCAAGACGAGGAATTGCGCATCATACGCCCTCGTATCGAAAGCACTCAGCAAGGACAGGAGGCATTAAAGAAACATTTGTCTTTGATGCAGCGTTTAAGAAAAGAAGTAGCACAGGCAGAGGAACAAAAATCTGCTATGCTCAACGATTATATGACTAACCACAGCGACAAGACTTGGCAAGAGTATCTCGCTTGGTACAATAAAACACATAAAGGAGAAACTAAGAAATGAACGTAACAGAACTGAAAGAAAAACTGCTTACATCTTTGGATTTGTGGGCAGACGCAAGAATTAGCGACATGGTTAAGGAGAATCCTGCATTGGCTATTCCTTCCGTGTATATGAAGCGAGCTTCACATAACATCATCGCCAAACACAAGGATAGTTGGGGTAAGAGCATTGACAACGCTACCCTATTCATTGCCGATGAAGACGGCAACATAGATGCCAACACGATATTTGAAGATATGATGCAGATGCTAAAATCCGTGGAAGATTACAAATTCGATGTAGGTTTTATTCACGGACATATCGACAAAGGAGTTGTGTCTATTGACCTGCCAGATGGAATTGCTACTGCTATCCTCTTTGGAAGCAAGCGAAGCATCAACTTCACAGAGGAGGACTTTGTAGAGTTGAAAGATTTGATAATAGGTTAAAATATATAAGATATGGAAACAAAAGACATTATGAGCAAGTTTGATGAGCTGTATGGGATGATGGCATCATCAGCCAACGTGAAGTATATGCGCACATTTGGAGACACAATGCGCTGCATGATGAAGGATATGGCATCAAAGCACCCAGAGTTGGCGCAAGAGTATCTTGATAAGCTCTGCGCCATCAAGTGGAAGAACTATCTTACCAAGAATGAGGCATCAGAGATTGTAAAGGGAATGAATCCATCTGCCACTTGGGATATGCAGACGTGGCTCAATGCTATGACCGGTCTCGGACTTGCGACAGAGGAGAAGCCTTACTACAACGATTACGCTTTGTACGTTGCAATGAATCAGGTTGTGAGCGACCACGGATGTACAATTGCCAAGATACTCGGCAAGGAAGACGTGAAGGATATTGGTACAGAACATCTGGTTAAGTATGCCAACCACCTTGCACTCGATTTATTGAAAGACAAGGATGGTGTGTACGACATCAGAGAGTATTTCCTGAAGTAGCACTAAATACGTACGGTTATGAAAAAGGTATTCGAAGACATTATAGCTAGCAATGACATGCAGGCTATCAAGAACTGTGTTACGATCATGGCAGATTGCTGCGAAGTTGGAATGAATGACAGCGTAATGCTTGATATGATGAAGCAGGTCAAGGGAGAGATTGGTGCGTGTCATTATGACGAAGAAATAGCAGATATGCACCTTTGTCTCATTGAGCAACTTCACACTAAAGACGTTGCCAAGGATTATTGGCACGAGGTCAAGAGTGACAAGATTAATCTTGAAGACTGGTGCGTCCTCTGGGGTGAAATGGTAAAACGCAACGCCGGAAAGATTAAGAAGTGGTTCCCGAAAATCAACACGCTTGATTTTGAGAGAAAGATTTTCGACGAATGCGTTTCTTTCCTGGAAAACGGCGGAATGCCATATTATGATCTGAATATCTGATTTTTTCGTTATTCTGAATGAAGTTTCGGTTTTTTTTGCTATCTTTGCATCAAAAGACCGAAACTTTATTTTTATTAATTATTCAGGATAACAGATTATGACAGATTTATTAGATTCATCACAGATTCGGCAGATAGGTGTTACTATATTTTCAGCTATACTTGCCTTTGCCACGCCGACTGAAGGATTCGTCTTGGCGTTGGTTATTGCCTTTGGCTTCAATATCTTCTGCGGTATGCGAGCTGACGGTGTGAGTGTTGTACGATGCAAGAACTTTTCTGCATCAAAGTTCAAGAACGCAATTTTGGAAATGCTGCTTTACGTATCTATCGTATATGTGATATACGGCATCATGTTAGGTTGCAACGATGGTACGGAAGCTTTATTTGTGATCAAGATGCTTACGTATATATTCTGCTATGTGTATATATGCAATGCGTTTAAAAATCTCATCAAGGCGTACCCTAAGAACATCTCATTCCGGGTTATTTACTATATTCTGAGATTCGAGTTCGCAAAGGCGCTGCCTAGCTACTGGAAGCCGATTATTGACAGACTCAACAATGAGTTTGATAAAAAAGAGGAGGAAAACAAAAATGGCAAACAGTAAGATTTTGGAGCCTTTCATTCTCAAGTGGGAAGGTGGCTTCGTTTATGATAAGGATGATTTGGGTGGAGCTACCAATATGGGTGTGACTCTCGCTACGTACCGCTCAGTATTCGGCAGCAAGAAGACAGTTAACGATTTAAAGCGTATGACCAGGGTGCAATGGGGCATAATCTTCAAGAAGTTCTACTGGGATAAGTGGGAGGCTGACAATATCAAGGATCAGAATATTGCAAACATCCTCGTGGATTGGCTTTGGTGCAGTGGTTCTTATGGTATCAAGATTCCACAGAGAGTGCTTGGCGTTTCTGTCGATGGTATTGTCGGCTCGAAGACAATCGCCGCCATTAACGCAAGAGATGGTAGAGATCTGTTCGACACCATCAAGCAGGAAAGAAAAGATTTCATTGACCGTATCTGTCAGACAAGGCCTCAGAACAGAAAGTTCAAGAATGGTTGGCTGAACAGAATTAATTCGCTTGCTTATGAAACTGATTGATAAGATAACAAGAGTTGTAATCGCCATTGCAGTAGCAATGCTGATTCTATCAATGTTCTGTAGATGTAAGGCGAAAGAACGTGTGATAGAAAAACAGACATATATCACTGATAATCGCAATGAGTCTCAGTGGGATTCACTCTTTAACGCAAGGCTTATTAAGGAGCTGGAATCATATAAAGTATCTCACAAGGAATCGGTGAAGTCTACCACGAAAGAGAAGACTCATATAAAGGACAGCACAGCTTCGAAGTACGATGTGAACGGAAACAAAGTCGGCGAAGACAGATTCCACTACGAATATCACGAGATATCACAGGAAGATGTACAGATACTGAGAGATAGTATTTCTAGTCTTAAGGAATACAAGGATAGTGCTGCGATATATCATAGCAAGTGTGACTCCTTAAGCTCAGTGATAAGTAAAATATCGAAAGATAAAGTATATGTCGAGAAACAACTATCAAAGATCGATAAAGCTTTCTTGAGCATAGGTAAGATAGCTTCAGTTTGTCTTTTTATAGGCATTCTCGCATTTTTAGGTTGGATATACTGGAAATCAAAGCTGCACAAACGTTCTTAGTTTTTTTTCTAATGTTTTTATTTGGTTATTAGTTGATTTACAAACAAAAAGGGGTGACCGCACGCGATGTGTGGCCACCCCTAAACATATAATAATGCACAGAAATTCAATCTTCTTCAGCTTGCAGGAACTTAATACTATACTCCGTTTCGTAGTATTTCTTCTGTTCGTCGGTCAGCATTCTTGTTTTGCTGTCAAAGAACAGGGTAAGCAACTCTCCATAATCCTTGTCGTAAAAGTAGTTATACTTTCGGCAAAGATAATTTCTGGCATTCATACACTTGCCGGAAACTGTCTTAAACTTACGCTTTGTCTTCTGCGGCAAACCGCTGACAGCTCTCAGCTTCTCAACGGCAAGAACCCTTCTCAGTGTTTCCTGTCTCTTTCTATTAGCCTCATCGGTACGTGTACGAGCAGCACTCTCCTTCTGTATTCGTTTTGTAGTCTCATCTGTATGCTTTACCCCAAGCCTCCTCGCCAGGTTGTTGACCGATGTCTTTGTTATACCGAGAATCTTCCCTACCTCTGTGGCAGAAAGATCTGGATAGAGATTACGAATAGCCTGATTCCTCACATCCTTCGCTTCCTTCTTCCTTTTGATAAAGGAATCCCCGTGTACCTTATGCAGCCACCAGTAGATGGTCTGTACGGTGCATCCGAATGACTTCGCCAATCTGCTTGGCGACTCACACGGATGCTCCTTTATGTAATTTTTCTGTTCGTCTGTAAGTACGTTCATAGGCTATCGATTATCACCACTTCCATGTAAATTCCCCCTCAACTGGCGAGAATGGAGTTTTTCGTAATTCATCTTTCCAATATCACTAAGTTTGAATCCAATATCGCGAGAAAGTGTTGCGCAATACCATAGTACATCACCAATCTCTTTGGCGATTTCTAACTTCTTTTCATCTGTAAAAACAGAATCGTTGTCACGCAACACTTTCTTAACCTTATCAGAAACTTCACCAGCTTCACCTGTCAATCCTAATGTAGGATAAATGATAGGGTTAGGATAAATAGCAGTCTCTAGAGCTAACTGCTGATACTCGTCTAATGTTAAATTGTTATTTTCCATTTAAATATTTAAAGTTTAAAATTCATGTTTCTTGCAAACCTTATCACAAGATGTTTCGCAATCTTTTTTGTAGCACCATCCATTGCCTAAGATGTCTTCGCGTCCCATCCAAAGGCAGTTACCACAACATCTTTCTTCTTTCATACGCTGTACTGTTTTAATCTTTCTGCACTACGCTGAATATCTTTTAGCTTGAACGGATGCTTCTTATTGAGCTTTACCAATTCGTTAATAAGCTTACGAGCGTCCCATCGTGTTGTCAATTTTTTCGCCTTAGAGATGCGGTGGTCTAAAATAAAACCATGCCCCAAATCATGTATTTCTATTCTAGTTCTCCAATACAAGTTAGTCCAAGGAATATCTGTTCTAGCTTGCTTCATTATCTTCTTTGCTAATCTAATCTTCATCCTTTCACCTCCTCCCAATCATTTGCGAGAATATCCTCAGAATCTTTGAAAACACAAGGAAAGAATTTGCCATCGCATACAGCCACAATAGTCTCAGAGACAATATGGATATAAGCTCCACATTCTTCCCAAATTACCCTTCTCACTTTCTTCCCATCCTTCATTCTTCTCAGAGCCTCCGAGAAGTCAAATGTTTCATTCTTCATCGTTTTTCTTCTTTTTACTTGTTAAACTTATCGCCTTGGTGATGCGGTGGTCTTTCTTTGCTCCCCATGGCTTATTTACTGTACATACATATAAATGGTAGGGAGTCCATCTTCTGTGCCAATAAAAAGGATATACCTCTAAATTGGCTTTCATTATTTTCTTTGCTAATCTAATCTTCATACGCTATAATTGCTTTAATTTATTGAATATCTTGGCAAAGCGGTGCATGTAATCAAAGTTGACTCTTTCACCATACAAACACACCATTCTGTTATATAGCCAACGTAGATGCTCCGCATCCTCGTGGAACTCTTTAATATCTTGTTCGTCTAAGACTATTTGTTTCTTCATACGCTACTTCTCCTTTCTGCAATACTTTTTTGATAAGCCATTGAACCGCTCATAGTTCGGCAGCTTGGGAGAGATTTCAAACTTCATCGTTGTAACATCATATCCTCTATCAGTCATTTCTTTGACAAACTCTTTGGTAAAGACATTATCAAAGAGATAATGAGCATCTGTTTGGGTCATAAACCCTAGAGGGTGATAAGCACCAACGCAGTTCTCTTTCTTATCCCAATATGCCGTTAGCTTATCTTTCTTTTTAAGAATCATACGCTACTTCTTTTTGTCTAACCATTCCATTACGCTACTATAGGCATTATCTTTGTAACCTCTCATAAAATACTCTAAATACATAAACCCTAGAGGGTGATAAGCACCAATACAGTTCTCTTTCTTATCCCAATATGCCGTAAGCTTTTCTTTCTTTTTAAGCCTCATACACTACTTCTTTTTGAGACAAGGGCAGCTCTCAGCGTGAATAACACAAACTCCGTGTTTCGTGTCCACTACCAGATAATCGTGCTCTTCCTCTGTGATTACAGATATACCAACTCTCTTTGCAGGTTTGTTGCTATTAGCCAATGAGCGAATGCCCTCAAATATCAATGCTCCTACAAGCAAACACAATACGAACCAAACGGCTGACTTGATTAAATTTAAAATCTTATTCTTCATCTTCACACATTTTATTCCATATATTAACACACTCAACGAACTCTTCGACTTCTTCTATACTATTCAATATAATAGTAATGCTTCCATCTTCGTTCCAGTGCTGATTACTTACATCTACCATAGCTTTATCTTACTTCTCCTTATCGAATTTATTGCCAACAACTTTGAAATTGAATACTGACAATATTGAGCCTAAGAAATTCAACAAATACCCACCACCTGCAGAATTTTTAATAATGAAACCGCCATTCTCATCCCAAACAACCTCAGAGATTGCTCTCGTTTCTCGGCTTTGCAGAAGGTCGTGTTCCCAAATTTCATTACCCTTGCAGTCTTTCAGACCTGTAAACTGACAGATGGTAGAGGGGTCAATTGGTGATGTCAGCCGTTTCTCAAAGTCTGTCATCCAGACGTTATCTGAATCTTTGTGATGAACCAAGTCACCTTTTATCCATTTTCCATCCAAGGTTTTCTTTGCCTTGAACTTGATATTTTCTGTTTTCATACGCTATAATTCTTCTTTTTCAAATTCACTTTTCGGAACTCTGTAAGATGTACTATGCCATTCACCCTCATCATCTTTACCTATAGCATATTTGGAAAGCATATCTCTCAATGCCTTATAAGCTAAAGTGTTGTGACGAATCTGAATACGTATAAATTTCTCATTGTCACACATTGTAAGTGGTGATTGATTATTCATATACACCTTTCCACTCTTACCAAGGTTACTTCCGTTGTAACGTTGATAGAAATATCCACTAGCCTTATGTCTGATTCTGTAAGGTTTTGTCATAACTATTCCTTTAAATTTCTCTTCTCTTTAATTCTATTCTCGTGAC